>NZ_LBMZ01000084.1:0-23254 GCF_001005525.1 Acinetobacter sp. AG1
TGATTATTGTGGCGGTGGTTGTGACAATTTATACGGCTGGAGCTGGCGCAGCGGCATTTGGTGTTTTAGCTGGAGGAGGGACTGTTGGAGCAGCAGCAACAGCGGCAGGTGCAGCTATTGCTAGTGGTTCAGCGTTTACAATAGGAAGTGCAGCGTTACTTGGGACGACAGGGCTTGTTGCAGGTACAACTCTGACAGTTGGTTCAGCAATTGGCGCTGCTATGGTTGGAGCAGCCGTAGGTAGTGCAGTATCTCAACTCGCTGGTAAAGCCATGGGAGTTGTTGATCATTTTTCATGGTCACAAGTTGGAGTTTCAGCTTTAACGGCAGGTTTAACTGCGGGTGTAGGTGCAGGAATCGGGCAACTCGCTTCGAAAGGTTATAGTTGGGCTCAAACAGCAAATAATGCAATAAATGCGGTAAATGCTGGAAAAGAAGGCTTACGTTGGGGGCAAACCTTAGCTGTTGGTGCTTATGCTGGTGCTGTGAGTTATGGTTCAAGTTATATTGCCAATCAGGTATTTGGTAATAACCAAAGCTTTAGTTGGGCAGCATTAGGTTCTTCTGTTGTGGGTTCAATGGCAGGGGCAAGTTTAGGTAAATCTGGGGCATTTAATGCTTTAGGAAAAACAGCTAGTCCATATGCCTATTCATTAGTGAGTGCGAATGCAGCCGCAACGATAGAGGATAAATGGTTTGGCGGTGCAAGACCAGACTACTTGAATGTTTCGATGGCAGCAATAGCGAATACTGTCGGGACACAGTTTGGGGATAAAGCGTCAGATTGGTTAGAAATGGAAGCATTTCTTCGTCGCATGGAAAAATATTCAAAGACAGCACCGTTTTATGCAATGAGTGTAGATGATGCAGTTGGTAAGGTTAAGGGATGGTGGGATGCAGGAGTCGATTATGTTAGTGACGTAGTTTCTGACTATTTACCAAATAATGCAGCCGAACGTTCTAGAGTTTTAATGAGTGGTGGTGAAGCTTATCGTTCAGATACAGTAACGTTACCTGCAATTTCAGTTACAGCAGAGCAACAGGTAATAGAATGCAAACCAACAGATATCACTTATGCTCTTGGTGGTGTCCGTGGTTTTAATATGAGTGTGGCATTGGATAACATTCAGCAAAGTAGAATGTCACAAACGAGAGCAGAACTTCGTCCTTTAAATAAATTAGAAGCCTTCTATCGAGATTATCATATCCAACCATTTGTAAATGGTACAAGAACACTTGGACATGGAATGATTGGACTGGCACGTGAAGCTGCTTACACTACATTTGATGTATTTGCAAAGCGAGTGAATCCTCATGCAAAACCAGAGAGCTGGTTTTTCCAGTCATTAGAATCACAGGGTATATACTCTACAGGTAAAACTATTGTTCAGAATGTTGCAGTTGGGGCTGTAGATGGTGTTTTAAATCCATTCAGAGCCTTAGCTCGAAATGATTACGATGCGTTTGCAGAGTCTTTGCCTAATTTCGCAATTACTGCTGTAGGGGGGGGAGTAGGATTTGCAACTAAGAGTGAGTTAATTATTAATACTCCAAGCCTTAAAAGTCCTGTGCATAAATTATTGTATGGTATGAAAATAGGTGAGGAATTACCTGGTACGGTTGGTGTTCCTATTATGAATAGACCATCTGTTATAGAAATCGAAAATTTGACTGCAAAACATGGCGTTGAGTTCGCTGTTACTTACAAACTAGGGAATGGAAAAAATGGAGGGGGTGGACAGTATTTCTTACATTCAGGAGACAATGGAAGTGTACGTTTTCCAATGGAAGCTGATAGAATGGTGATTAGCCATAGTCATCCTGGAATTAATGGTAAAGATGGTGCTCGTTTTGCTAGTGATGCTGATCTAGCAGTATTAGAATATTTACAAAGTATTGGTTCACCCCAGAGAAGCTCATTAATTATTCCTGTTGGTCGAGATGTCGTAGTGAAATTTGGTGGTGGTCGCGATTTGAGTGGTGGACGAGGTTTAATTTTCTCTGACAGGACTCCAAGTATTTGGATTCCACGTAAGTCTTTAGATTAATTATTTTTTATGACTTATTTATGTTAATGGTGGTATAAGTTTTGGCTTCAAAAGATATTAACAAATTTTCATATTTATGGAATGGTTCCGAACCTTCTTGGTGTTTGAAACGACTACCTACATTGATTGAAATTCTAATAGAATTTGATGAGGTTGGTTTCACATCTAAAGATGCTCTAAAACTGAAGAATAATGTATCTACCTTTTCAAATTTATCTATAACTGATTTATATTCTCATTATAAAGGAGTAAGAGAAATTAATTTGGGTAAATTTGATGAGAGGAAGGCAGTTGAATTAAATGAACGTTTGCAGTTGGTTGGGTTTAATATAAAATTATTAATTGTTAATGACAGGTTTATAATATTTAATAGAGCTGAAAATATGGCCTTAACAATTGAAGACAATGATATATATAAATTGGTAAAAGAAAAAATGATTCATGAAGGAGTGCTGGTTGAAGATCAAGGTTAAATTTGCCTCGTTCCACCGTTGTACGGTGGAACGCCAAACTGGTTTGTTTATGATTTATAAAAGTATTTGGTTGCTATATTAAATTTGCTTATGTTAAATTTGTCCGGCCCTTAAAAATAACAATTCAATCTAATGGTACGCAGTCGTTATAAATTTAAAGATAATCAACATCCCTATTTTATGACTTGCACAATTGTGGATTGGTTACCTGTTTTTTTCTAGTCCACATATCGCAAAGATTGCTTCGTTCCACCGCTGTTGAACTGCACCCAGAAAGACACATTTAGTCTAACTGAAAGGGGGCAAATCATGTAGAACACAATGCCAAATTGGTTGATGATATGATTTTAACAGAGATTTGTTTAACTCACTCATAAACCAGTTTGTCTCACTCTACTAGTATTCGGTGGAGTGAGATAAGTTAAATGCTTGAATTGATCGTTCATCACGTTATAATTCTGCTGTCTTTAAATATGCCACTTTTGTATATGAAAAATAAGAAATTAATTCTACCGTTGTTGGGTGGGGTACTTTGCTCAGCATGTAGCTCATGGCAGTGGCAAGCAGACCCGATTCACCGGGATTATCGACCTTTGATTAAATCTATTTGTATTGAAAATAATCCTAAAGTTAAAATTGATCGTTTTCAGGAAATGTTGATTAATCGTGTAGAAAGCTATCGTATACAAACACAAGCTTTTAATTTCCCATATAAACCTGGCAGTTGTGATTTTGTACTGAACTATGATGCGACTGAAGATTATGATTCAGGATTCTTTATCCGTGATGCCACTTTAAAACTGTATAACCGATCGGGTCAAAGAATCGGACTCTCTGAATACCATGTCTATCGTGGTAGTCTAGATACAACCAAATACCAAGAAAATAAAATTAAAATCAATCGCTTGGTTGATGGACTTTTAACAGTAAAGAAGAAGTAAAATCTACTTCTTCTTTGGATGATTCATCATAATTAATGAGGACCATTCTCCTCATCAATCGTGTCTAAATACGCACCTAAGAAACCTGTTAACTTTTTCTGTTCGGTTGTATTAACAGTCTTAGTTGGAGCTTGAACAGTAGGATTCGGTTGAGTGGTCTCTGTTGTACTTGTTGGCACGGCTAAAGATGAGTTGATCACTGCATTCTCAATTTGAGTGATGACACGTTTAATATCATTATTGAGTGCTTCATTAGAGCAAACAACAATACCTTCCTGAAAATGATGAATAGCATCACTACTTTGTTCTTTAAATAAAGACAAATAGCCCAAAGAGAAGGCTGTAAGTGCAGGGTCGTGTGAGCTTAGAGATAAACTGCTAAAAAGTTGTTCTGCTTGAAAGGTCTGTTGCATTTGTAAATGTAAAAGCCCAAGTTGGAATTGAGCAATATCAAAGGTTGGGTTAATCTCAATCGCATGTTGTAAGGTGGTAATGGCACGCTCAAATAAACCAATTTCAGCATACTGCATCGCTAAAAAATAACAAGCAGCCCCATGCTCAGGTTGTACATTCAATAACTCAGTGAGATAACGAATCGCAGAATGCGTATCACCATGCTCACTGGCATGAATCGCAAGCTTTAAAGTCTCATCGGCATCAAATGGGGATAAAAATTCTTTCATGATGGTCTTCTTAATTTAAATATTTTTGGAAATCGGGATGCTGAGCGAACCATGCATTGACAAGACTTTGTCCTGATTGGTCACTACTTGGTGCCTTTCTGATTAAGATACTGTTCATTTTTTGTTGAGCTGCTTCAGGTGATCCAGAATTATTCAATAAAATATACTCAGCAAAAGTGGCTGCCATACTATGCGCATCAAGCTCAAATGCCTGTTGAATGCGTTGCTTGGCTGCATTGTCATCTTGACGCATCGCTGCAACAACTGCTAAACCACCATAACTATCTGCAAACTCAGTATTGAGTGAGAGAGCGATATCAAATGCCCAAGCTGCTTTTTCAAAATTATTTTGAAGCACATAACACCAGCCAAGTACTTGCCATGTCCCGACATGATCTTTCATATATTCAACAGCTGTGAGTAAATACTTTTCAGCTTGATCAATGTTGGTCTCATAAAACTCAAGCTGACCTAAACCAGACCATGCACGCCCTGATTGCGGATGATGTTCTAAAATCAAATTGAAGTTATTTCTAGCATCGGTGATGTTACGGGCATTCAATTGAATTTCAGCCAGTGCCAATAGTGCTTCAAGTTGATAGGGTTGAATGTTGATTGCTTTAAGCGCTGTGGCTTTTGCATTGGCATAATCAGAAAGATTATGATCGGTTTCATATTGCAATAAAGCAAGATTACCTAGTGCTTCTGCATGGGATGGGTTTAACGCAATGGCTTTTTCAAGCGCGTGTATTGCATCTTCTGGGCATTCCAAATGATGCATAATTCTTGCGTAGAGTACATAGGTATTGGCATCTAAAGCACTCGAAAATTCGATTAAAGGCTGTAAAAGACTTTGCGCTTTTTTGTAATCGCCTAAATAGAGTTGAGCATAGGCAAGGTTGTGCAGTACAGTCGCATTTTCAAACTCAGTACCTAGTACATTTTCACCAAAACTCACAGCTTCTTGAATTTTACCGAGTTGTAAACAAACCAAGCTTGCGAGACGATTTAATTGGGGTTCATCGATCTCTTGTGTTTGTAGATGGGCGATCATTTGGTTGAGCACGTCAACTTGATTAGTATCTAATGCCAATTCAAGAATAGAAGAAATTAAATGTGTATTTTTAGGATCTTGTTCTAAAAAACTAAGCCATCTTTGAAGTTGGCTTGTAGATTCTGGTGAAATAGTTGTTGTCATAACACAAAAGAATGCCTGCATTTTTATCGCAATAGCATAAGTTAAATATATGCATTTGAGAAGAAACAATATTCATTAAAATATATAGGTTTGTTGGAATGATTCCGCTAAACTGTGCGCAGTTTGGAGCACGCGCAATGAATCAAGACCAACTCTTATATTTATTAAAAGAAACATTATTAACGACAGCACTGGTTGCTGCACCTGTGCTTTTGGTCATTATGATTGTCGGGCTGATTGTGAGTATTTTGCAGGTTGCTACGCAAATTCAAGAAATGACACTCACCTTTATTCCGAAGTTAATTGTGTCAGTCATTGTTTTGCTAGTTCTTGGGAGTTGGATGATTAATCACTTGCGTTCATTTGCGATAGAAATGTTTCTAAAAGCAGCTAATTTTTAAATCATTATGTTTGGTTTTTTAGAATTTACAACGATCTTATTATTATCATTACGCTTGCTTCCTATTTTTGTGGTGATGCCTTTAAATATTTTTAGTAAAGCACCACTACTGTTTCGATTGATTATTGTGCTTTCAATTTCAATCATACTGGCAGGTTTAGTTCCAACCACAGTAAAAGTTTTAACGCCTTCGCTCATCATGAGTGAATTTTTACTAGGCATCGTCATTGCTTTTAGTTTTCATACTGCATTTGCAAGCTTGGATTTGGTTGGAAAACTTTTAGATTTACAAATAGGGATTAACACAGCAGGTATATTTGATCCATCTTCTAGTCATTTAAATGGTGTTGTTTCTGAACTGTTAATTGCACTTGCTGGGGTCCTGTTTTTTATACTGAATTTACATCATACCTTGTTGCGCGGTTTAGTCGCTCTTTTTAAAATAGTGCCACTAGGTGCATTTGATTTTCATCTCTTAAATATAAAAAAATTAATGAGTGTGATGGGCACACAATTTATTTTTGCTTTTATTATCTTACTTCCCGTCATACTCGGCGTATGGTTGGTGGATATCGCTTTTGCAGTCATGTCCCGTTCTATGCCGCAAGCAAATATTTATTTCTTGGCATTGCCCGTCAAATTCGTTGTGGGTTTACTTTTACTGATGTTTACAATGCCAATGATTGTCCAAAATGTCCCTAGACTCTTTGAACAGCCTTTAAAGCTGATCTTATTTTAAGTGACTGGAGGATAATGATGGATGATCAACAAGAAAAATCTGAACAGGCAACACCTTATAAATTAGAACAAGCCCGAAAAAAAGGAAATGTCGCAAAAAGTATGGATTTATTATCCTTCGTTGTGATTGCAACCTTTATTGCTGGTTTTGCCATGTTTGCAGGAAAAATTGCTTTAGAAACACTGAAACAAACAGCATGGTGGCTCAGTCATGCCGATATGCTTATTCAGAACAACTTAGCAAATGTGGCTTATATGGGGGGTAAAAGTCTATCTAAACTCTTTACTGCCATTTTTCCTCTGGTTTTAATTCTGATTATTGCTGCAATCGCTGTGAGTCTTTTTTACAGTGGTTTTGTTTTTTCATTTATAGCATTAAAACCCGATTTTAGTCGATTAAATCCTGTGAAAGGATTGAAAAAGATCTTTTCAAAACGGATGTTTGTTGAAGTTATTCGAGTCATTATCAAAGGCTGCCTTTTTTTTGTTATTACTTATCTGGCTATTCTTTATATTATTCAACAATTGATGAGCCATTTATCAAGAACCCCTCAAACGATTACTTTAGTCTTTAGTCAATCTGTGATTACTTTAATGCTGAGTTTGCTTGCAGTCATGGCTGTTTTTGCACTCTTTGATATGTGGTATGCCAAACGAGAATTTTCCCGTCAAATGCGCATGAGCCATAAAGAGGTCAAAGATGAATATCGTAATCGAGAAGGTAGTCCAGAGTTAAAATCGAAACGTCGACAAAATCAGCAAGAGTTTTTTACAAAAGTAAAAGCGATTGCTCAAGTAAAGAAAGCGGATGTAGTGATTATTAACCCGACACATTATGCCGTTGCATTAGTTTATCATCCAGAAAAAATGCAGACACCTATTGTTTTAGCGACTGGAACAGGTATGCTTGCGCACATGATTAGGCGGGTTGCACGTAAAAATCAAGTACCTATTCTACATCGCCCAATTGTGGCTCGATATATCTATGCAAACAGTGTGATTAATCAGCCGATACCGACTGAAATGCATAATGATGTGGTGGATATTTATCGTTGGGTGATTGCATTACCAAACTCAAAGTTGAAGCTGTAAATGATGATTGATAAAAAGAAATTAAAATTTGAATTTTATAATCTAGCTTTGGTGATCGGGGTTATTGGCATTTTATTAGTGCTATTTACACCCATTCCAACATGGCTACTTGATTTTCTATTATTGACGAACTTTGCAGTTGCATTACTGATTTTATTGTTAGCATTAGACACAGAAAAACCATTAAGCTTTTCAACTTTTCCATCATTATTATTGATTACAACTTTATTTCGTCTCGCACTCAATATTTCATCAACACGTTTGATTCTAGATCATGCTGATGCAGGCAAAGTCATTGCTGCCGTTGGTCATTACATGGTGGCTGGAAACCTCGTTGTTGGATTTGTAATTTTCTTTATCCTTGTTGTCGTTCAATATATTGTCATTACCAATGGTGCTCAGCGTGTTGCAGAAGTCGCTGCTCGTTTTACCTTAGATTCATTACCCGGCAAGCAGATGAGTATTGATGCTGATCTGAATATGGGGTTGATTGATTCGGATGAAGCAAAACATCGTCGTCATCAATTAGAACAAGAGTCTAATTTCTATGGTGCGATGGATGGCGCATCAAAATTTGTAAAGGGTGATGCGATTGCTGGTGTTGTCATTATTATCATTAATATTATCGGTGGATTATCCATTGGTATGTTGCAACGTGGTATGGGATGGGCTGAAGCATTACAGCACTATTCATTATTAACCATAGGTGATGGAATTGTGACCCAAATCCCATCTCTCATTATTTCAGTTGCTGCGGGTATTATTATTACACGAGCAGCTACCGATACACGTTTGGGACAAGCACTGGGCAATCAATTTTTTGCATATCCTCAAACCATTATGATTGTTGGTTTTACTTTAGTCATCATGTTGTTTTTGCCGGGTTTACCCATTATACCGATTTTAATTTTATTACTAATCTTAGCAGCCGCAATATGGTATTCGTTAAAATATAAAAAGAATCAGGGCTTAGCAGGTGAGGATTCAGCAGATATCGATGCAGATGAAAATGTTGATCAGCAGAAATCCAATGATTTCAAACCCGCTGCATTTGAATTAAAAGTGAGTTCAAACTTAGAGTCTTATGTTCTAGGGGAATCTAAGTCACTTTATCAACGATACAATAGTTTGCAAAAGCAACTGTCACTTGATTTAGGTATTTTTTTACCAAAACTATCGATTAGTGTGGATAAGAAACTACCAGAAAATCATTATCAGATATTGATTTATAGTGCAGTCGTTGCAAGAGGAAGTGTTAATTATTTAAAGTTTTTAGCAATTAACTCTGGTAATGCAGCTATGAATAGTATTTCTGGAGAAGAGACAAAAGAGCCAACTTATGGTTTACCAGCTTTATGGATAGATGAAGCACAAAAACAACAAGCGAGAGCACTAGGATTCACAATTGTTGATCCTGAGACCGTGATTGTGACCCACTTATCTGAGAATATTAAACGTTATCTGAGTGATTTTTTAACGCGGGCTGAAACTGAAAAATTAATTCAATTACATAAAGATAGTATGGGGTCATTACTGGATGAGCTTATTCCTGCGGTATTGACTTATTCTGATATTCAAAGAGTTCTACAATTGTTACTAAAAGAACAAATCAGTATTAAAAATATTGAGAAGATTTTAGAAGTACTTGTAGATGTCGGGCGGGTGAATAAGGTTCCAGAAGATTTAGCAGAAAAAGTGCGAGAACGCTTGGGATCGATTATTTATGAGCGTTTTCTTAGTCTTGATGGTTCATTACAAGTGATGACGATTGCGCCTGAATTAGAGAGTCATATGTTGGCGATGGTTAGAGTAAATAATGAAAGTATGCTACCTCCTCAATATATTGATAAATTCCTAAGAAGTATCGTACAGGAAACTGAAAAGCAATTAGCAAATAATATCCAGCCTGTTCTATTATGTTCACCTTCGATTCGACGTCCTCTGAGAGCAATGATTTCTCGTGCTATTCCTCATGTTGAGGTGTTGTCGATTGCTGAGTTAGGACAGTTTATTCAAATTTCATCAGCAGGCATTATCTCAGTTCCTGATTTTCATCCAATGGAGATGAGTGCATGACCGATCCAATAATGCAATTGGCGAACGTAATTCAACAAGAGTTTAATGCATTAAAGACAATTTCTCAGAATACGGCCAATATAAATACGGTTGGTTATCGAAGTGAAAGTGTATTCAGTACGCTAAGTTCTTCACCCACAGCACAAAAAACATTTTCAGATTTAGCTCAAAGACAAACTACCTCATATTTAAATAATAATAATGGTTCATTTATAGAGACTAATAAACCTTTAGATTTTGCACTATCGGGTAAAGGCTGGTTTGTTGTTGCAACAAAGGATGGTTTTTCTTTAACACGTGATGGGCATTTTCATATAGATAAAAATGGATATTTATTAACACGGCAAGGATTATCTATTTTAGGTCAGGAAGCAAAGCCTATTATAATTTCAGAAAAGAATTTAGATGCATTGAAAGTAGATTCGAAAGGTTTTATTCATGACCCTGAAAATGATCAAGTAATAAATCAGATTTTAGTTGTTTATGCTGAAAATGGTGATGTTAAATCTGAAGGAAATGCATTATATTCAGCTTCGAGTGTCAAACAATCTGATCAGAATGAATATCAGATTTTTCAAGGGAAACTTGAACAATCGAATGCTGTTATGAGCCAAGATATGGTTAAAATAATGGAATTGTCTAGACATATTGAAAGTTTGCAGAGAGCAGTAAACACTTACGATAATTTATTGGATACTGGTATAAACCAATTGGGGAAATGAAATGATTGATGCAATCAGTATTGCAAATTCTGGGTTACTTGCTCAACAAAAATGGTTAGATACGATTTCAAGTAATATTTCAAATATGCAAACGATGGGCTATAAAAAAGAAAATGCTCAATTTGCTAATCTTGTTGCAAGTAACAATAGCAATAACCGAATATCAGAACAAGGAATAGGGGTTTCATTAGAACAGACCTATACCGATTTTAAAAATGGTGATGTTCAGACTACAAACCAACCTTATGATTTTGCAATCCAAGGTCAGGGTTTTTTTGAAATTGAGCAAGCAGACGGTAGCTTAGCTTATACGCGCATTGGTCAATTTCATGTGAACTCAGATGGGCAACTTGCTTTGGCCAGTGGGCAGACTTTAACCGCAGATGTTCGAATTCCCCCTGATGTTGAAAAGGTGGTATTAACAGCTGATGGTACATTGACTGGTAAGATTATTGGTACAGGTGAAGAGCTAGAACTCGGTAAAATTGAACTGGTTCGATTTGAAAATGATAGCCAACTGAAGAAAATCGGGAATGGTTTATATACGGCAACTCAACCAAGTGGTGAGCCTGAATCGGGTGAGTTACGTACTGATGGAATGGGTATTGTATTGCAAGGTCATTTAGAAATGTCGAATGTAGATTTGGTAAGTGAAATTTCTAATTTAATTATGGCTCAAAGAGCTTATCAGTTAAATGCAAGAGTGTTACAAGCCGGAGATCAAATCATGGAAACCATAAATAATTTAAGACGTTGATATGCGTTTGAAACGATTCTTTATCTTTGTTCTGTTATTTGTGAGTAGTCATGTGCAGGCTTGCGCAGGTTTAAATGGTGAACAACTCATCGAGTCTGCAAACCAGATAGTCGCAGAGCATATAGAAAGTGATCAGTCTTCTAAGTTATTTCCTTTATTTGAGTCTTCAGATCGTTTGTATTCTCAGTTAACACTGAAAACATCTGTTTATCAACCTAGGGTTGCGTTTGAAGTTGTAGATTGTGAGCAATTGACAGGGATTTCTAGAAAGAAAGTATTGTGGTTTAGACCTGAAATCAAAATGATGGCTTGGGTGTATAAACAAAATATGATACGTAATCAGCCTCTTAATCAGACTTCTTTTGAATATCAAGAGATTGATATAGTTAAAGAAAAGATAAGTAAGAGTCTACTCGCTATTGCTCCATTTAATGAAGATGCATGGCTTATACAATCTGTGAAAGCAAATACCCCTATTCTGAAACAACATTTGGCTAAGACACCTTGGGTTTATCGTGATCAGCATGTGCATGTTTTGGCAGTTTCAGAGGGTATTACGATTCAGACCGAGGGTATTGCACAGCAATTTGGGCAATATTTAGATAAAGTAAATGTACGTTTATCGAGTAATCATCAACTTGTACGAACAACGGTGATTGAAAAAGGAACTGTTAAAATTGATTAATAAAATTATTTTGATTTTATCTGTTTTATTAACGAGTCATGCTATGGCGCAAACAAGTTTAATAAACACAGAAAATTATCAGGCTTTAACGAGTGACAGACGTGCAGTGAGTGTTGGTGATATTTTAACTGTTTTAGTTGCTGAGTCGACTTCGGCAAAATCATCTGTTGGAACCAATGCGAAAAATAAAACCAATTTGTCATTTTCTGCGAGTACTTTAACAGCTAAAGCAGATGCTGGTTTAGGTGTCGAAGGTGGTGCAAGTGGTGAAGGTAATACATCAAGGCAAGGACAATTAAAAACAGTTATTTCTGTTCAAGTTAAAGAAAAGCTCCCTAATGGATATTTAAAAGTTGAGGGGAGTCAAGAGGCAATGATCAATAATGATAAACAGCTCATTCAAATAAGCGGTCTTATAAGACCTGACGATATTAGTTATGATAATACAGTTTATTCTTATCGTTTAGCTGATGCAAAAATTCAAATTAATGGTAAGGGGGTCGCTGATGACTCTCAAAAACTCAGTATTTTTTACAAGCTTTTTCATTGGTTAAGAATAATATGAAAAAAGTATTGATTGGGCTGGTTACTCTACTTTATTTTAATCCATATGCCTTTGCTACAGGTAATATGGTTAGATTAAAAGATTTAGTTCGCATACAAGATGATCGTGAACATGCTTTGATCGGTTATGGCTTAGTTGTTGGATTAGCACGTAGTGGTGATTCAGATCGAAATAGCACAACAAGGCAGGCCTTAGTAAATACATTAAAGCATTTTAATGTAAATATTAATGAGCGTGATTTAAATACGCGTAATACTGCTGCGGTCATGATTACTGCGAAGATGCCTCCATATAGTGAAACAGGTGATAAATTTGATGTTGAAGTGTCATCAATTGGTGACGCAAGAAGTTTATTGGGCGGAACTTTAATTTTAACGCCGCTATATGGACCTGATAATAAGTTATATGCTTTAGCGCAGGGTCCTCTTGTTGTTGGTGGGTATTCTTTTGAAGTGAATGGGAATGCATCACAGAAGAATCATGCAACTGTTGGACGAATTCCTAAAGGCGCATATTTAGAAAAAGCGATTGAAAATACCAGTTCGCAAGATAAATTGGTACTTGTTTTGAATCAACCTGATTATACAACAGCAAATCGAATTGCTCAGGTTATTTCAAAACAAGGGGCAAATGTAAAAGTAATACATGCTGGCAAGATTGAGGTTTCAATTACACCTTACACACAAATTCCTAGTTTGATTGCAAATATAGAGCGTTTGGAAGTTGAGCCTGATCAACTTGCAAGAATCGTGATCAATGAAAAAACAGGAACTATTGTTGCTGGTGCAAATGTTAAAATCAGTGAAGTGAATATTTCACAAGGCAACTTAAATATTAAGGTAGATACCGAATATTTAGTTTCTCAACCAATGCTTGTGGGACGTAATTATAATCCAAATATTTCTACAGAAGTTGTTCCCCAAACCGATTTAAAAGTGAATGAAAATACAGCAAATTTTGTTTCTTTACCAAAGGGGGCAACAGTATCTGGATTGGTTCAAGCATTGCAAAAAATGCGTCTAAGCACAAGGGATATCATCACTATTATTCAAGCAATCAAGGACGCAGGTGCCTTAAATGCTGATTTAGTCATTCAGTAGGAGATGAAAATGAATGATATTTCAAGTATTAGCCATACACTAGTAAATGCGATGAACATACAAGATATGCGGATTAAAGTCGCTGCTACGAATGTAGCAAATATAAATTTATCAGGTACTTCAGGACTCTTTTTTAATTATAAGCAATTAATGAAAGATGTATCGTTACATAACTTGACTTATAATCAGATAGATCTGAATAGATATCAAAGTCATATTCCTAAGAGCGAAATAAAACTTGATGAACAAACATTTGAAGCCGTAACAGCAAGTGGTCGTTATCAGGGAATCGCAGAAATGTTAAATAGGAGTTATGGCTTAATGCAATTAGCAATACAAGGAAAAGAGTTGTAATGCAACTTTCTAATTTATCCATTCAAGATGTAATAGCCTTTGGCTTGAAACATGAAAAAGCAAGAGTTGAAGCGGCAAGTTATAATATTGCTATCGCAAATGTAGCCTTACCAAATAAAAATGCAGCGTCTGTGCTACAAGTTAAAACTCATCCGACATTTTTAAATGATATAAAAAACAGTATATATCTAGATACTGTATCCAATTATAAGACCAAAAGCATCTATGAGCCTAGTCATCCATTAGCGGATAACAATGGGATGGTATTTTATCCTGAGGTAAATACTGCAACGGAGATGGCTACTTTGGTTTCAGCAAGTAGAGCATATGATGCAAATATTCGTATTTTTAATAGTATTAAAGATATGACAGCCAAAGCCTATGAAATTGGAAAATGATTAAATGTACACACTAGATGCAATCAGTTTTGATACAACTACACAATTGCCCAAGCTAGGCAAGCCTTTGAATGGAATTGTAGAATCAAAACAACTTAGCTTTTTAGATATGCTTAATCGTAATGATGCCATGTATAAAAGTGCAACTGAAAAGGTGATGCAATATGCAGCAGGTGAAAATATACCTGTCCATGATGTCATGGTTTCCATGGAAAATGCAAAACTGTCATTTCAATTTGCTGTTCAAGTAAGAAATAAGCTAGTTGAGAGTTATCAAGAAATCACACGTATGCAAATCTAAGCAACTAGTTTGAGTAAGAGAAAGAATGAATTTTTGGGGTAGAAAGTCTGCTTTTTTTATAAGCGGGATTGGGTTTATTATTCTTGGATTTATTGGCGCATGTTGGTGGTTCTTAAAACCAACATATGCACCTTTATTGCAACAAGAAAATAAAGAGATTCAGGCGAAAGTAATCAACATACTAGACTCATCTAATATTCCTTATACGATTAAAAACAATATTGTTGAGGTTGAAGAAGAGAGACTAGGTGAAGCAAAAATTGCTTTAGATAAAGGTGGTTTAAGCAATCCTGAAACAGTTGGTTTTGAATTATTCAATGAGACTGATTATGGAATGTCTGATTTTGCACAAAAAATTAATTTCCAACGTGCATTAGAGGGTGAACTGGCTCGATCTATTATGACAATGGATGGGGTCAAATATGCTCGTGTGCATCTCACTCCTGAAAGAGATACAATCTATGAAATAGATAAAGCAACTGCTAAAGCATCTGTTGTTATTGAAACGATTAATAATTATCAACTGAATAAAGAAAGTATTGAAGGTATTCAGAACCTAGTAGCATCAGCCGTAAGTGGTCTAGATGCTAAGAGTGTTGTGCTATTGAATGATCATGGAGAAATTGTTAGCAATAATTTAAACCGTGAATCTAGTGCTTTGAATCGATCAGAAGATATTGAAGCTAAAATAGAAAGTAAAGTAAGAAGTATACTTTTTCAGTCTTTTAGTATTAGTAAAGTGAGTGTTTCTGCAAATGTTCAAGTTAATTTTGATAAGAGAAAGGTCACCAGTGAAAAACCGATTCTTTCAGATGCAGGAATTTTATTATTAAGTAAAAAAGAATCATCCTCTAATACGTCTAATATAGAAAATGCAAAGGCATCTCAGAGTGATAACTCTAGAGATAGCGAATATGCAATTGGGAAAGAAACATCTGAAGTTGAGTATGCTACAGGGAAAATAAGTAAAATTAATGTAGGAGTAATCGTTCCGAATACATTAAGTGCTATACAATTACTCAACATCCAACAAGTTTTAGAAGTTGGTCTTGGGATTGATAAAAAACGAGGTGATAATCTTGTTCTCGTAAGTAGTATGCTTCAACCTGAAAATATTGTACCTGCACCAACGCAACCACAGAAAACTGAAGTGTTAGACCATGATCATGCTACACAAGTTTCTACATCTAACATTTTTAGCCCATTTAATATTGTACTTTTCTCAGCTTTATTTTTGATATTGCTATTTCTTATTATTAAATTTATTCGTCAAGAACCAAGTCGTGAGAAGAATGAGAAGGATGCATTATCTGATGAAGAAAGGGAACAGCTCTTGGTTAATTTGAAATATTGGTTGGGTAAAGATGAATCCAAATGAATATGCTTTAAGAGCTTGGGTGTTAAAATTTTATAGTTTGTGCCCAGTTGATCAAGAAAAAATTAAATTGAACTTATCTCAATGTGAACAAGACAAGCTAGATGAGTTATTGATTCAAATTAAAGCCTTGGGTATTGAGCAAAACTCACCTTTACTTGGTGAGACTACTTTAGACGATTTAGATCATCAAGATATATTACCGATACTTCTTGATAAAATAACCGAAGTAATACCTCCTTTTTGGTATGTTCTTGTTGGCAATAAACTTTTTTCAGATATTTCTTTAAGTAAAAAACCATCATATTTTAAGGAGTATCTTGACTGTAAGGAACATCTTAAAGATTTTGCACTAGCACCTAAAATGCAAATCACTTTAGATGCATATTTCAATGAAAAGGTAGCAAATGAGTACAAGAAATAAGGAACCTTCAGTCTTATTAAAGCAAGTACAGAAAGCTGTTAATACGATTACATTAGGTCAAGTTCCAGCTGAAAATCCGACTCTCAATAAGCAGGGAAACCAACCTACAAGCCATGAGATGGATTTATCTAAGAATTTATTTCAAGTCCAAGAACAGGAAAATAATTCCCGAGTACAAGAGTTAGCTGAACTGAAACAAAGCTATGAATTAGAATATAAAAAAGCGATTGAGAGCGAGAAATTAAGACTAAAAAAACTCCATGATCAACAGCTATTATTGTTAGAAAATCAATTTAAAACAAAAGTAAACACGCTCAATAGTTGTATTGCTGAGTTTGATCGGAACTTAAAAGAGTTGAACGCTTCTATGGAGAAAATCTCTGTAAAAGTGATTGATAGTATTTTAGAGAAAATGGTGTTTAGTTTATCAGGTCATGAAAAATTTATTGTTGATATTATAAAAAAAGCAGTTCATCAACATAATCTAAATGAAGGGTTTCTATTAAAAGTTCCTTCAACTGATTTCGATATGATTAAAAATGTGATTGCAGATATGGAGTCTTATAAAATATCCATAGAAAAAGACAGTAGCTTAGTGAGTGGGCAGCTTATCGTAGAACTCAATAATTCAGTCATAGATATTGGTTTCAGCCAACAAATCAATAATGCTAGGCGGTTATTAAATGACGAGTAATGTTGATCGTATTGTAACCAGTATTTTAAAAAAACTTGAAGTTGTGTCCTTCAGTCAGGTAAGTGGCAAAATTAAAGGGATTAGTGGTGTCAGTATTGAAGCAACAGGCTTAAATGTAAGTATTGGAGAAATTGTACTTATCATTAGCCGTGATACTTCTGCTGATATGTTTGCAGAAGTCATCTCTGTGAGTGAGTGTTCTTTCACCTTAATGCCTTTTGGTGATATTCATGGGCTTAGCCTAGATTGTAAAATTATCTCTTCAGCAAAAGCGATTCAAATTCCAGTCAGTTTAGATTTAAGAGGGCGAGTATTTGATTCATTGGGAAATCCAATTGATGAAAAACCGTTGCCAGAGTCTGTAGAATTTCTTTCTAAAAATTTAATACCCATCAATCCATTACATCGTATTCCGATTACTCAAAAATTTAATACTGGGATAAAGGCAATTGACCTATTTACTCCAATTGGTATTGGGCAACGTATTGGAATTTTTGCTGGTAGTGGCGTAGGTAAAAGTACTTTATTGGGAATGCTATGCAAATATGCGACTGCAGATGTGATTATTGTTGCATTAGTTGGAGAACGGGGGCGTGAAGTTACCGATTTTATTTCTGGGGTTTTGGGTGAAGAGGGGCTAAAAAGATCCATTGTTTATGTTGCAACAGCAGAACAACCAGCGGTATTCCGTAGATTTATTGCATATACGGCAACTGTTGTTGCGGATTGGTATCGAGCAAAAGGCTTTAATGTATTATTAGTAATGGACTCAATTACACGGTTTGCGTATGCACAACGTGAAATTGGTTTAGCTGCATCAGAGCCTACAGGTCTTAGAGGTTACCCGGCTTCTGTGTTTTCCCAGTTGCCGCCTTTGATTGAAAGAGGTGGAGCTCTGATAGGCCAGGGGGCGATTACCTCTATTTATACAATTCTTGTAGAGGGTGATGATTATAATGAGCCTATATCTGACCATATGCGGTCAATCTTAGACGGACATATCATGCTTGATCGTTCACTTGCTGATAAAGGACATTTCCCTTCAATCAATGTCCTAAAAAGTATTAGTCGACTTTCAAGTATTCTACATACAAAAGAGCAAAAGAACGTGATCGCTCAACTCAAAAAGCATTTGGCTTTGTATGAAGAATTCTCAGATATGATTCAGTTGGGTGCTTATCAATCTGGTCAAAATATCTTGCTAGACTGCGTTATAAAAAATAAGCCTAAGATTGATGCGATGTTAGTCCAGTTCGAAAACGAAATGTTAGCGACAGATAGTGTATGGATTATCGCAAAAAATATTGTAGATGAAATAAACGCTGCGGGTTAAATGTTGTGGACATGAATTTCTTAGTAAAGAAACAAGCCGTAGTGAATTTTTTTCAATTACAGTACATGATGATGCAAAATGAGATAAGCACTTTAAAAGTGAAATGTCATGAGGCTGATCGCTTGATGCATAAAAGTCAAAATGAATATTTACTACTGTTAGAAAATGTCGCTCAATTACAAAGAAGTTTTGGTTTTTTTATTGATAATAGAACTTATGATGAAAGTTTTATTGCGATTAATAAAAAATATCAAGAATATTTAAGCAATAAAAAAACGAGTTATGAACTAACAGAATCATTGCATGATAAGATGAATCTTTTAGTGATACATAAAAGAAAAATTGACCACCTGAATCGTGCTATTCGAGAATTTCAGTTGGTAGAATCTTATAAGCATTTAGATTGAGTATATTGTTTTGGTCAGTACTAACGTAGATCATATCGCAAAAACTGTTTATGACAGTAAAGATGAGTTATTCAAAAATAGAAAAGAGCAGGGAAATGGTCTGTTTGATCCCAGTTTTTTAAATACAATTAAAGAAAAAGCAATAAGCAAAATAGATATGGATAAGAACACATATTTGAAAACAGATGTACATCAAAATAATGCAAAAACGATAAATTATGAAGAAAGTTATGATTTAAAAAGTACTGCTGTAAATCACTTATCTTACTTAAACGAAATCAGTCGTTTTAAATTGCCCCATCAAATGGCGTCTAATGAATACTCTAGAAGCTCTCTATCTATGCAAAAAGATGTGATTGAGAACCCAGTGGTAGACAAGAAAATTGTAGAAAAATCGATTCAATTCGTAGAGTTTTTTCACCAACAGGGTTTTAGGGTAGAGATTAGCTCAAATAATAAGGCTTTGATTGAGCCTACGAAGATTTTAGGGGAGTTACCTCACTTTTTTAAGAAAAATATTCTGATTACAAAATCAGAGTTATTTATCCGAAGTTTTCAGGAAGATCATGTTGAATTGCTAGAAAATATTCAAAGACAACTCCCTAGTAGTATTGATAGAATATGGATGAATGGAAAGATCATTTGGTCCAAAATCTAACGAGATAAGTATGGCTATAGAGGCTCTTGGAAATAGTTTAACTTCTGCAACTGGAGAGGTCAGTCGTAGTAATTTAAGTCAAAATGATTTTATCAAACTTTTTATGACTGAATTAACATTTCAAGATCCACTTGAACCAATTAATAATAGAGAATTTCTTGCCCAAATGGCTCAGTTCACCAATCTAGAACAAGCCCGACTTACAAATGAAAATATTAGTAATTTGGTATCAATTAATGCGACTTTACAGTCACTTAGCATTATTGGAAAACAAGTAGAAATTGTGACAGATAGTGGTAGCAATATAACAGGTACAGTATCTGCTGTGAATTTTTCTCAAGATGGTTCATTAATCAATGTAAAACAGGCTGATGGTAGTTTTTTAACCAATATAAAAATGTCCCAAATTAAAACTGTAAGGTAATAAAAATGACTCAAGCACATTTCAATGGCGTAAGTGGCTTAATTGCATTTTCTACTCAGCTTAATAATGTTTCTCAAAATATTAGTAATATGAATACACCTGGTTATAAGGGAAAAGATAGTTTTTTGAAAGATGTCGAAAGTAATAATGGCATGGGGCTGGGGGTAAGCTATGAAGGTACAGGAACAAGAACTAAAAATGGTGATTCTAAACAAACTGGTAACCAAACTGACTTATATATAAATGGAAAAGGTTACTTTATATTAAAGGACTCAAAACAAGAATTATATTATACACGTGCTGGTCAGTTTAAATTTGATGAGAAAGGTAATCTTGTTGATCAGTCTGGTATGTATAACGTTATGGGGGTTGATGGCGGGAAATTAACGGCTATAAATATAAATAATTATCTTTCCCTTCCTCCTGCACAGACAACGATTCTTGATATGAATGGAACACTCAGTACAGCAGAGACAACACCTTATAAATTAAATAATGTAGGTGTTTATGATGCGACAGGGTCACTACGAAATTTATCAATTAGTTTTGAAAAACAATCGAATAATACAACAGTCGGAAGTAAATGGTCTTATACAATAGTTGATGCAAATAATAAAACACTCAATACGGGTGTAATAAATTTTACCCTAGCAGGGACTGTGCAAGATCAATCTTTGGATATTGAGTTGAATTTTGATGAGGGCAAGCAAAGTCTAAAACTTGATCTCAGTGGCATCAGTGTTGTATCTGTTGGAACGAGTAATATCCAAGCAAGTGCAACAGATGGAGGCACTCGTGCAGGTATTGTTGGTTATAGTTTCGGGGCTGATGGTATTCTTGAAATAAGTTATAATAATGGGCAAAAGAAAAAAACGACACAGGCTGTTGGCTTAGCCGATTTTTCTGATGAATCAAAACTTATTCAAGATCAAAATGCCTTTTTCCAAAAAACTGAGAACATCACGGTTAAGTATAGTAAACCTGATTCAGATTACTTTGGCAAAATTCAAGGGGGATATATTGAGTTAGCAAATATCGATCTAGCTCAAGAATTTGGTAATATTTTAATTATTCAAAGAGGATATCAAGCGAGTTCGCGTGTCATGAATGTCGCAAATGAAATGCTAGAACAGCTTTATAATTCTTCTCGTGGTGGTTAGTAAATGAAATACGATATAGGTTTTTTGAAAAAAAATGAAAAGAACCAACTTATAGAAGTTATTTATGAATCGACCAAACAATGGTGCGAACAGTGGTTAAGTTCAGATGATAAAGCAATTATCGAGTTAAGTGAATATTCAATATACCATCAAACTTTGATTAAAGATGTTGGCTTGATTTGTTTTGATCATAATCAAAAAGCAGGTTTTTTAAACACCAATAACGAGCTTTGGACAAAAATTTTGTTTAAAGGCCTTGAGCAAAAAATACCAACTGGTAATTTAACTTCTTTCCTTATAGAAAGTGCTAAAAAAGATTTCTTAGTTAAAATTCTAGAAAATGATGAATCAAATAATATTGGGCATCACTTAACTGAAGCTCATGATATAAGCTTTTTAGGAATTCCTATTGTCTTTGATATTCATTTAGGGAATGAAAAAATTCAGCTATTAGTGGATGCCAGTTTTGTGAATACTCGGTTGGATATTGATAGAGCAAACATCTCAAATAATTTTATAACTGTTGATTCAGTTCATGAGGAAATTGCCGACTTATCTATAAAATTTAATTTGGATAAGTTATCAATTCAAGATTTAATGGATATCCAAGTTGGTGATGTTATTAAATCTAATCATCATCTTATTGAGCCATTTAATGTTCTTTGTAATGATAATAAAATAGCATTTTGTTCATTAGGGCAATCAGAAAATCATCGAGCAATTTTATTAACATCTAATCATGAGACTAAAAAGTGACCACTCAAATTAATGAAATTAACCTCCCCACCTTGACTGACGTTGCTGGGAAAAACTCTCCTAATTTAATTAAAGATAAACTCTCTGTTGTTGACCAAGTTGAGGTTGAATTAATTGTCGAGGTAGGTAGTGCCAAACTCACGGTTGGTGAATTATTAAATTTAAAGCAAGGTAGTCTCATCAAATTAGATCAACTTGTTGATGAACCTCTAAAATTGTATCTGAAAGATAGACTTCTTGGTTATGGAAAATTGGTTGCTGTGGATGACATGCTTGGATTTCAAATTACTCAACTTAATCCATAAATAGTATCTGACATGAATTTTAAGCAAGATGAATTAATCTCATCTGGGTATGTGTTCTATACATTAGGCATTACTGTCACATTATTAGTAATAGCTTATCTCATATTGTTATTCTTTAAGAAAAATCTTATTGCTAAATTTTCTCAGCAATCAAAGACGGATGAGAAATCACAAGTGATTAAGTTATCACCTAAAGTTACATTATATATTATCGATAGAAATGATCATGATCTTGTGATTGTTGAATCTAACCAGAATATTTCTGTTACTCATGTATCAAAGAATCCTAATAGTAAAATTTTTAGTGATGGGCAAAGTGTTAATGAGTAATAGATCATTTGGTAAAGTATTAATCACTTTGTTTGGTTTCTTGATTAGTGTTGATTGCTTTGCAGCAGTGGAGTCTAAACAAGCAGATATTATGAATATGATGAACCCAACATCAACATTCATATCTCTAACATTATTAAGTTTAATTCCTTTAATTCTGGTTGCTACTACTACATTTGTACGAAATGTAATCGTGTTATCAATTATGCGGCAAGCATTAGGTTTACAACAAACACCACCTAATATTGTTCTAATTTTACTGTCCTTTTTTTTAGTGATGATTGTGATGGGACCAACATTTGAGGTTATTAATCAAGTTGCGTTCCAGCCGTATCTAGAAAATAAGTTAACAATACAAGATTTTTTTACTAAAGCTTGGGAACCCCTAAAAACTTTTATGATTACTCAGACTCACCAATCTGATATCAAATTGATTTATGACTTATCAAAAACACCTTTACCTGTAGATAGTGCAAGCATTTCACCAATTAAGCTTATACCTGCATTTATGCTCAGTGAGCTAAAAGTTGCATTCCAAATAGGTTTTGTAATTTTATTACCATTTTTAGTGATTGATATCATAGTTGCTTCGATTCTGATGTCACTGGGTATGATTATGGTTCCACCAGTCACTATTTCCTTGCCAATAAAGCTGTTGCTATTTCTGTTAATTGATGGATGGAGTCTACTATTTGAAGTACTCATTAGAAGTACCTATTAATTGGAGTAAATTAAAATTAGTGAAAATAGCAGTAAAAAATTAAATTTTAATATTTTATTGATCTATAAGTTTTTAAATTTGACTGTCATATCTTCCGCTAAATATGTAAATAAGTCCTTGTTTTTACAAGGGCTTA
>NZ_LBMZ01000056.1:0-7848 GCF_001005525.1 Acinetobacter sp. AG1
TGATTATTGTGGCGGTGGTTGCGACGATTTATACCGCGGGGGCTGCTGCTGTATATTTAGGTGGTGCAAGTGGTAGTTTATTTGCAGCGGGAACAGCTGCTTTGGCTGGTGGTGGAATAGGTTCAGCCGCAATTGGAGCAGCCGTAGGTAGTGCAGTATCTCAACTCGCTGGTAAAGCCATGGGAGTTGTTGATCATTTTTCATGGTCACAAGTTGGAGTTTCAGCTTTAACGGCAGGTTTAACTGCAGGTGTTGGTGCGGGAATCGGGCAACTCGCTTCTAAAGGTTATAGTTGGGCTCAAACAGCAAATAATGCGATCAATGCGGTAAATGGTGTAAACGGTGTTAAAGCAACTTGGACACAAGCTGTAGGTGTTGGAGCATATACAGGTGCAGTGAGTTATGGTTCAAACTATGTTGCGAATCAGGTGTTTGGCAATAGCCAAAGTTTTAGCTGGGCTGCATTAGGTTCATCTGTTATAGGTTCAATGGCAGGGGCAAGTTTAGGTAAATCAGGAGCATTTAATGCTTTAGGAAAAACAGCCAGTCCTTACGCCTATTCATTAGCGAGTGCGAATGCAGCCGTAACGATAGAAGATAAGTGGTTTGGCGGGTCTAGACCAGATTATTTGAATGTTTCAATGGCAGCGATTGCGAATACGGTAGGCAGACAGTTTGGGGAAAATGCCAAGACGAGCTCAGTCGCTAATAATAAACGACCTGATTATTTAAATGAATCTATTCTAGCCCACTATCGTAACGTAGAAGGAATGGAAGGAGCTAAATTAGTTTCAATTGTGGGTTCTAACGATCAAATAGGGTCAGGATATGCTGCTGATAGCAATATAAATTATCAGCCAGATGAATCAATTTTAGATAAGATTGAGAATGCGTATTATAGCGCAAAAGATAGTGTATCTGATGTAATAAATAATGTTGTTGATATGTTTGGTTGGGGTAACGGTAACACAACGGTTTATAATGCTGATGGCAAAGTTATATTGCCAACTTTGCATTATAAGGCAACAGATAATAATCCAAATATTATTTATGCTCTTGGTGGTCTGAATAGTACTTATAATATGAGTGCTGCTTTAGCACGAGTTGAACAAAAAGTAATGTTGCAACGTGAATCAGATATAAGTGCTGCATATAATCGACGAACATGGGCTGAGCGTGCAGAAAGTGCAAAATATTCAGGTGGTTTTATTGATGCAGCCAAATATGTAGGTCAACAAATTTTATTTAAAGCTGGTGAAGCATTTTCATTTGGATTATTAAATAGAAGTGACCAACGCTTGTTACAAGTGAGACAGGGGCAACTCTCATTTGATGCGATGCGTAATGCTAATATGACAGAAGCTGGGGTTGGAGGGGCAGTAACTTTAGCAACAGGCGGATCATTTAATACTATTCGAGCTGTTGGGGGAGCGGCGCTTGCAAGGATAGGTGTAGGTAGAACAGCTCAATATTATGGTGGATTAGCTATAGCAGGAGCAGGTTCAGGTGTGCTCATGGATGCTGGTGTACAAACTTCAGAGCGTATAAGTTTCGGTATGAGTGATGGTTTGACTGGACGCTCAGAATATGATTTTGGTCAAATAGCATTATCTGGAGGCATTGGTGGGGCTGCTGCCCCAGCTTTCGGTGGATTGGCTGTATTTGCAGGCTCCAAATATAATGTGAATTTACAATCCCCTATATATTTTGATACCAGTGCTGGTCGGGTGAATAGTGGGTTGCCTCTTGAGTTTAGGACGCCAATTATTTCAGGTAGTAATACAGATTTAAGTTATGGTGAAATTCTCCGTCAGAAATATGGTCATATATCAATAGAGGATCGTAGAGCGATTATTAATGATAGATTGGAATCAATAGCTGCCCAAAGATTAGATTCTTTAGAGCAATCAATCCCAAATGCTCATTTTAAAGGAAGACATGGAGCTCAAACCACTCTTCAGCAACAGTATGAGAGGGCAGTGAATGGTATTGATCCAGTAACACAACAACCAAGGTATCGCAGAGATGGTAACTTGGCAACGCCTAATTCAACTAGATTTTTGAGTCATCGTGATCAAATTAATGCAATCGAGCGAGCTACTGCAATTTACAAAAGAACAGGCAGCAAAGTTCTTGCAGAATCGCCAATTAGATTTGGATCACAAGCTGGTGAGGGATATTATGGCGGTAGTGGAGTCTATGATACTTCATTAACTGTACAAGTTTGGTTTAGAAATGCTCAACCAGTAACAGCCTTTCCAATATTGGGTCAGTAATTAGGAGTTTTAGAAATGATAAATAACAGAGAAATATCTGCAATAATTACTCTCATTAAAGATTTCGATTATGAAATGCTTGATGATAAGGAGTGGAGAGATCTACAAAGCATAGATCCCTCTAATGATGAACAACTTTTAAGAATTTTTAATCAAATTTGTGTTTCTACTTATGACGATCTAGATATGCATTCAAAAGATTTAATTAAATCAAGCTTATCAAAAGTATTGTCGTCAAGTGATTTTGATTATCAAATAATATTAGGTCAACTTAATATGCCATTTGAACCAATAGAAAATCCTAAGTATTTTTTTGCATTACTGTGGTTGGCGTTATTTAAAAAAGAATTCTGAATTTGGAGCTATTAGTGGAGTTGCAGCTCCAGCTTGCGGTATATTGTCTCGTTGAGCCCTTGTAGGGCGCAATGCCAAACTGGTTGGTTAATGATTTTAAGTGAGATTTGTTCAACTTGCTCATAAACCAGTTTATCTCACTCTACTGTTATTAGGTGGAGTGAGATAAGCTTAATGCTTGAATTGATCGTTCATCACGTTATAATTCTGCTGTCTTTAAATATGCCACTTTTTATATGAAAAATAAGAAATTAATTCTACCGTTGTTGGGGGGAGTACTTTGCTCAGCATGTAGCTCATGGCAGTGGCAAGCAGACTCGATTCACCGTGATTATCGACCTTTGGTCAAGTCGATCTGTATTGAAAACAATCCTAAAGTTAAAATCGATTGTTTTCAGGAAATGTTGATTAATCGTGTAGAAAGCTATCGTATACAAACACAAGTCTTTAATTTTCCATCAAACGTTTTAGGTGTGGGTGATTTTTGAAATGTGAATACAGTAGTCTTTTATATTGCTTATCTGTATGCTTACTTATCAGCATGATTTCCGTTTGTCCAATCAGGTTGTCAAATTTATAGATCAAGATCTAATCAATGCCGTTTTATGTATTAGACAACCATAAATTTGATCTCATCTAGCTAAAGACCTACTCTTTATAGCTAATAATTTGACAGAAAAGAAAGCTAGCATTAGTGACAATTTTCGCCACATCACTTCCAGTGTTGTTGTTTATGTCAAAAATATGACTTAAATATTTAATAACTATAAATAAATATTAAAAAATGGTTGAATAAGAAGCAATTATCTATAATGATAACTAATATTCACTTGCTCATTCATTCTAGGAGGTAGATCATGATTGATGTGCAATATTCCGAAAATGTCTCGATACATCAGTTATCTGATGACGCATTCTTGTTAAGAGTCAATGATGCAAAGGTTTATCAATATTTGCTCAAGCAATGTGGTAAGGAATTCGGTTGGGAACGTTCAATACAAAAATCTCAAAGTTTTTTTAACGGAGATATTGAGTATCAAATTAACCTTTCCGATATTCCATTGGAAAATTTTGGACGAGATTTTTTTATGTTGGAACCAGAACTACTCGATAACATTGCGAAAAGTTAATACATAGCTTGATTATATGCTGTGTGCATTTAGTTTTACATATTTCAGTTTTTCGCCACGTCATCCCCTTGACGTGGTCTTTTTATATAAAACTACTTTATCAAAAATAGAATCAATTTTATAATTTAGAGACTTTTCTAATTCGTAAGTGAATATAGATTAGAGAATATTTGCTTCATTTGTAATTAGAAATATTGAATTAAAATTTGATAAGGTAGAAAGAAAGCTAATAGCCCACTTC
Source organism: Acinetobacter sp. AG1 (assembly GCF_001005525.1). NCBI lineage: Bacteria > Pseudomonadati > Pseudomonadota > Gammaproteobacteria > Moraxellales > Moraxellaceae > Acinetobacter > Acinetobacter sp. AG1. Next base: position 4,002 of record NZ_LBMZ01000056.1, read on the forward strand.
CTACACTTACCATTCCATAATAATAGTCAAGTTGATGATTTCTTTTACAGAATCTTAATTTTATTTTTAGTAGCTTCCAAAATATTAGAATTTATGCGTGTAGTTTACAAACAAACGATCTTCACCAAAGTTGTTTCCATGCTTTACATCATAATCAATACGAATATATTGTAATGCTAAGCCTTTAAGATAGGGCTGTTGAAAATTATAGTTTAAAATAATATTTGACTCACTTTCATGATTTTTTTTACCATCAGACGTTTCAAAATTATTACCATAAACATATTTTATAGCTGCATTAAATCCGGGGATATAATCTTTAAAATTATAACCATAAATAAAATGATATGATTTCTCATCTTTTTTGAAAAAACCAGTCGCATTCCAATTAATGAAATATGTTTCAGGAAGAAAGCCATCTGGTAATGGATAGGCAGATTCACCTATAATTTGTTGATAACCTAATCCTAATGTATGGTTTTTTACTTTTAATGTCTCAAGTAAGCCAATATTTTGTGCATCAATATTAAAATTATTTCCATCTTCTTGAGCATTAAAATATTTAAATTTTGAATTAAGTACATAATTTTTACCTTTTAAATTATGTTCCAAACCCAAATAATTTTTATTATATAAATCCTCCATGTTGCCATAATAATATTCTCCCTTTAAATCAGGGGAGAACTGATAACGTAAATCAATATAATTTAAGCCATCCGAGTATTCAGTTTTTCCATTTGAAGTAAAAGAGAATTTACGAAAATCTTCTTCATTACGAGGGAATACTTTTTCAACACGACCTATTTCTGTGTAAAGTTGATCAGTTAATTGTGACTTAAGGTTTGCACCCCAATAAGATGTTAAGAGCTGACGACTGCTATCAACGGCAGTAACAGGTAAGTCTAACCAAAGCTCACCAACACTTAACAAGGTTCGGTCATAACCTAATTTTAAAGTGGCGCTGTGTTTTAAATAATCGGAAGCTTGTGATTGAGTCACTTTGTCAAATGGTAATATTGTATCAGCCACATGTTTATCTGAACTTAATCTAACAGCATATTGAACGGAAGCATCCACACCGATTGTCAAAGGTTTTGCGGCAATATTCATTGGTGTCTCAAGCATTCGTGAGTTATAAAACAAAGAGGCAGCTTGAGACCAACTTCCAGTATCTTTTAGTGCTTCATTCTCAAAATTACGATTGATGTAGGCATTTTTTAAGGTAAATTTCCATTCTTCTTTAGCGCTTACATTATCAGCCCAAAGTGAAGTTGAAACTAATCCACCTATGAGCGAAATAGTGGACAAAATAAGCTTATTACATTTAAACGTATGCATTTTTTAATTTCCATTTTGATTTGGGTTGCGCCAATCCTCGGCGCAGTTTTGTTTATTGCTGATTGACTGAAGCTTGTGTTTGAAGTGTTGATTTTGAACTTTCAGGTACATTGACCGCGACTTTAAGATTTACGAGGAAGATCGCGAATGCAGCAATCACACCAGGAATCGCAATAGCTAAGAAGTTCATTTGATGAGGTAGTTCAAAAGTGAGCAATGCACCTGTAAGCACAGGACCAATGATTGCACCTATACGACCGATACCTGATGCCCACCCCATACCTGTTGAGCGAACAGTAGTTGGATAAAATTGTGCGACGAAAGTATAAAGAAGGATTTGAGAACCAATCGTTGCTGCACCTGCTAAAGCAATTAGGCTATAGAGAACAATTTGAGGGCTGTTAAATCCTAATAGTATTAAGGCAGCAGCTCCGATTACAAACATTGAAGTAATGACGGGTTTTAAATGGAATCGATCTGCTAAAGCACCGCCCCCAATTGCACCAATCATGCCACCAATATTTAACGCAAAGAGGAATAGCATGCTTGCACCTAGTGAATAACCTGCTTGTAGCATGAGTTTTGGTAACCAGCTCCCTAATGCATACACCATAAGTAAACACATGAAGAATGCGATCCAAAACATAAAAGTGCTAAAACTTCTACCATCTTGGAATAGTGCTCGGACAGGGGCTTCCGTATGGATATTTTCATTAAAGATGAGCTGTGTTTTTGAGTTAATCTCGGTGTTGGGATTGAGTTTTGCAATAATCTGTTCTGCTTGTTGATTATTCTTAGACTTGATGAGGAATGCTAAGGATTCTGGCAAAAATTTCCATATGATCGGTAATAATAACAGGGGAATACCTGCGATCATGAACATGATTTGCCAGCCCATATCTTTGACTAACCAAGCACCTAACAATGCAGATGTCATTCCACCTATGGCATACCCACTGAACATAATTGCGACTAAAGTACTGCGAATTTTCTTAGGCGCATATTCGGTCATTAAGGCAACCACATTTGGCATTACGCCGCCAATACCTAGACCTGCAATAAAACGTAAAATTGCGAACTCTACAGGATTATTTGCAAATGCACCGATAAATGTAAAGCCACTAAATAAGCTTACACAAATCATGATTGTTTTTTTGCGTCCTAATCGATCTGAAAGCGTGCCAAAAATCATCGCACCAAACATCATGCCGAATAATGCTGCACTCGCGAGTAAACCTGCCTGAACTGCTGTTAAAGACCATTGTTGCATTAATAATGGTAATGCAACCCCATAAATAACGAGATCATAACCATCAAATATAATAATTAATAAGCACCAAATTAAAACTTTCCAGTGAAATAGATTAAATTTGGCATTATCAATCGTTTCGTTAATGTTAACTTTTTCCATATACATTCTTCACCTCCAATTTGTGAAGCGTAGTGTTATTTAGTATTTAAGTTATTTTGTTGTATGCTTATAGTCAAAAACTTAATTGATATATGTTTATGTCATTAAGGTATTATTGTTTTTATATTTTATTAAAAATTATGAACGACAAAAAACAGAGTATTGAAACTCTGCTTTTATTTAAAAAGGTATTTTATATAAATTTATCGATTAGCTTATTAAATTCATTTTCTCGTTCTATATTTGAGATATGAGAGGTATTAATTTCTACTAACTCAGCATCTGGAATATTTAATAGCATTAATTTTGCATCTTCCACAGTGGTTATCGGATCTTGTATACCCGCTATAATCAAGGTGGGAATAGAAATATATTTTAACTCCGCACGGACATCCGCTTTAGCCAAAGCCTCACAACAATTTGCATAACCTGCTGTGCTGCCAGCACTTAAGTCGTTACATAGGTTATTTATAACTGTAGGATGACTTTGGATAAAGGGATCTGTAAACCAACGCGATGCTGCTGTTGCAGCAATTGGTTCTAAACCTTGCTCATGTACTAGTTTGGCACGATCTAGCCATGCTTGTTCCTTTCCAATTTTTGCTGCGCTATTGGCAATAATGACATGGCTAAATCGTTCAGGATAATGAATGGCTAGCCATTGTCCTGTTAGTCCTCCCATAGATATTCCACAGAAGGTAACTTTTTCAATTTTCAAATGATCAAGTAATGCAATCACATCTTCACCTAACTGCTGCAAAGTGTAAGAACCAGTTGGTGTAGATGATGAACCGTGACCCCGAGTGTCATAGCAGATAACAAAAAAGCGATCTTTAAAATAATTAAATTGCTTTTGCCACATGCCGTAGTTTGTTCCAAGGGAATTTGAGAACACTAGAGCAGGGGAATTTGGATCACCAAATGTTTGATAATTAATATTCACATCTTTTGATTGAAAAATTGGCATATCGTATTCCTTAATCTTGCTCCAGCCGTTGAATAATGAGAGCGATGCCTTGTCCCACACCGATACACATCGAACACAACGCATATTGCCCTTGAATCTGTTCAAGTTGGTTCAAAGCCGTCGTCACTAAT
>NZ_LBMZ01000043.1:0-4602 GCF_001005525.1 Acinetobacter sp. AG1
TAAATAAAAGAATCGTGAGTAAATAGCGAAAAATATCCATGAGGCTTGGCAATTTATTTGTCTTTTGTTATGTTTATAACATGTCTTTATACAAAGACATATCCTCACCCTTAATAAAAGACAGGTGTCAGTCTTTAAAACGCAAAATATGTCCATTACAGTCTATCTTCAAGACGATCAAGACATTGATCAAGCCTTATACTTGCTCAATCAAAAACACTACTACCTACAAGCCACTCGTTGGTATAAAAAACGATATGGCTATTTTGAAAAGCCCTCAGTATTAAAGCGTAAGCGAAAAAAGATGAAACAGATATTAAGCTATAGAAATCACAGCCTGTCTCTCATAACTCATATTGCACCCAAGGATACTCTGTGGTTAAAAATTAACAAAGAGCAACAATTCGCTCGAACAGGTAAAAATGCGATGGGCTATTAAATATAATTTAGGATATAAAAATATATATTTTTATATCCTAAATTATATTTAATAGCCCATCGCATTTTTACCTGTTCGAGCGAATTGTTGCTCTTTGTTAATTTTTAACCACAGAGTATCCTTGGGTGCAATATGAGTTATGAGAGACAGGCTGTGATTTCTATAGCTTAATATCTGTTTCATCTTTTTTCGCTTACGCTTTAATACTGAGGGCTTTTCAAAATAGCCATATCGTTTTTTATACCAACGAGTGGCTTGTAGGTAGTAGTGTTTTTGATTGAGCAAGTATAAGGCTTGATCAATGTCTTGATCGTCTTGAAGATAGACTGTAATGGACATATTTTGCGTTTTAAAGACTGACACCTGTCTTTTATTAAGGGTGAGGATATGTCTTTGTATAAAGACATGTTATAAACATAACAAAAGACAAATAAATTGCCAAGCCTCATGGATATTTTTCGCTATTTACTCACGATTCTTTTATTTATTACTGGTGCATTTTGCCTTATACGTTTTTTAGTAGACGATTTCAATTTTATATTTCTAGCGGTAAGTTTTGTCTGTTTTCTGCTTGCTTATTGGGTAAAACCAAAACGAGAAAACCATGATCGTAGAAATGATACGTGGGACTGGGTGGATGTGATCGATATTACGGTTGAAGTTGTTTATTGGATCGTTACTTTACCATTTCGGTTATTGCGAGGAATATTCGATACTTTATCTCCAGATAGTCTATAATGTGAGGGAATCTAAGTCTTTTAAAAATTATTCAATTTTTTTGTATTTTTCCAACAAATAATACATTTCTTGGAATGCTGCTAGACCAAGTAAATCACCAAACATGTCAATAATATTAAAATTTTGATTATAGCCTTTTTCTTCAAATTTTTTGAAATTTGGAATAACTTGACAAGTGGATAAAAAAGAATATTCGACTAAAATCCTATTCTTAATACTGCTATTACTTTCATTTTCAATAAAGCTAATATTGGGGTTTGCTCCTTTTTCTAATAGGAGTTTTGTTTTTTCAAAATCAAAACATTGTGCATGATTGAATAGTTTTACATCTATTTCTCTAAAGCCTTTTTTGAGATAGTAAGACAAAGGTTTGTCAAATATTTCTGCTTTTTCATTTGAATCATTACAATAAAAAAAATCACAATATTTATTATATATGATTTTTTTTGGCATGTTTTCTTCTTTAAGTTCTGTGTGCCAGAAATGTAACATTTTTTCTGTTTTTACTTGATTCTTATGGACGATGGGCATGATTTTATTCAACCAATCTGTGCTATTCCATATGGTTTTATTGAGAAGGGTGAGATTGGTTAAGTCAATATTAATTTCATCACCTTCATCTAGTATTATTGTGTTGTGGCGATGTAGGTAAACTTCAGGATATTTATTTTTTAATGCGATTGTTCTTTCTATATCGTTAAAATAAATAGAAAGGAAAAGTTCTTTTATTATTCTATGCTCTATTTGAGATGTATGAAGTTGATTGTTTGTCATAATTTTATTTTCCATAAGGTTTTTCATTCTAAAAATAATTGATATATTTACGAGATTAAAAGTAATCATCACAACAAAAATAATGAGACTTTTCCTAAAAAGGAATAGGGATTTGAACCCTATGCTTACGCATTCACCGTGTAGCCCCATTGGCATTTGTGATAATGCGACATAAACAAAAAAGTTAAAGACTTTAGACCATTGCCTTAATTAGACGACTGTACTTAGATACAGGTGAGAGTGGGTACTCACATTAATGGTAGGAATGTAGTCCTTAATGCATTTTATGCCGTACCACAAAAAACAGACCAACAAAGAGTATTAAGACAATCATTTCAGTGCGTTTTCCTTTCCGCCATTGATTGAAGTCAATCAAGATGGAATCGAACCATCAAGTCATTACTGACGCTGAAGCCTTTTATGTAGTCCTAACGGCATTTGATCTGTGACCAGTAAACAAAAATGATAAGACCTTTTATACATGGCTCTATCCAATTGAGCTACAAACTGGTTTGCATCAATTTGAAGGGACTTGAACCCTCAACAAATGTAGTCCTATTAGCATTTTACTGGCTATGACTATCACAACAAGTAAGTGATTGGATTTTTGAAACTAGGGTCTTAGCCCTATGCAATGTAATCCAATCAGTATTTGTGATAATCATAAATTTGCACAACAAAGGTGATGAAACATCGAGCCAGCTTACGCTGAGCTATCGTGGAAGGATAGTGATGTAGTTCCATTTGCATTTGTGCAGTTTTATTATATGGCAACAAACTTAAGTTAGAAACAGAGACATTTAAAAGATGTAGTTCCTAAAGCATTTGCCATACTTTACTGACCTGACGAATCAAGTCGGTAATTCGATTTTTTCAATTTCATTAACCCAGTGATCGCTGTGCATTTTACCTTGTGCGAACAGATCTATTAAACGAAAGACTTCATCGCTAAAACCACCGATATTAATGGTATCAGTTCGTTCAGGGACTTGCGTATGTGTATATGGTTGCAAATCAACACAAACCAATTTAGCTTCTGGGCAGCGTTGTTTTAAAATATCCCATTCATATAACATACCTGTTTTATGTCGTGGGCGTAACTGATCAGCCCAAGATTCATTGTCTGAAAAATAAATCATCAAATCGATAGCTGTCTGATCTCGATTAAGTCGCTTTAATGGAATGCTACAATCTGTTCCGCCACCACCAAGTGCAGCAAATTGTTTGGCAACCTCAAAAATAGAGCGTGTTTTGCTGCTATAGAAAACCTGTTTTAATCGAGCAAATAGGCTCGCTTGATCTGATTCATTTTCTGTAATGTTAAGAGAATGCAGTTGCGTATCAAACGGCATAATTTCAATCTCAGGATTAACCTGCTTTAAAGCACAGGCAAATAACGATGCGACATCCACACAGCGCAATTTTGAGGTTGTACCTTTGCGATAACCTGTTACTGGGCTTGCCATTGAACCGGAAACATCAATTGCAACCACCACACGACTCGTTAAACGAGGCACATTTTCTAAAGCAGCTTGCATCACTTGTTCTAATGCTTGTCGTACAATTTGAGGAACGGCATCATCTAAAGCAGCCCAAGTTGCCATCAATTGATAAGGTAAGACTCGACTTTTGCGAATCATGTCCTGATCTTGTAATTTGTTTGCAATGACATTGTCCATGCCTTCAATCTGAAATACGCCGTGTCGGGCAAAAGTATTCAAGTTCATTCTGAGCATTTGCCAACCACCATTTTTAGCGATCTCTGCCCATTGCTGTGCTGAAAGTGATAAATTGGTCAGCAATTGCATCGGTAAATCAGGTACATCCTGTGTTAAGCCTTGACGGAATTTTTCTAATGCCTGAACTTTGACAGGTAGTTGCTCAAGCTCATATTTTTTACCAAGCACATAAGCAAAGAATGCATCTTGAGCCACATCTTTAGGTTTTGGATGTGTCATTTTTAACACATCTGCCAAAGAAGGTTGATTGCCAATATTGGCTGCCAACAATTGATTTTCACTGGCATTGATTAACCATTGATTGATCATTTTCTTTGGTAGGCTACCCAAGGATTTACGTTGTACCGCACCTGAACGCATGATCTGTACAAAGTTACGTAGCTGTTTTCCATTATCAATGACTAAGGGAAACACTGCTTTAAATAAAGCCTGATCACGATGTGATAAAATTGCCAATAGTAAAACAGGCATATCTTTCATATGATTGTTTTTACGTGTGTAGACTGCTGTTTTAGCAATAAAAGTTGGCTCTACATTTTGGGTAAATGCTAAAACTTGTTCAAGCTGTGCTTGCGCATTTTGGTAAAAAGTATGATTCAGCGTACCTGTAGCTGCAAGTTGCGCCAAAGCTTGACGATCATCTAATTGAAAAGCCCGCCCGCCAGCTTCATTGCTGATTAATTTGTTTTTGGTTGCCTGAGAGGCAAAAATTGTCTGGTTTGCCATGACGCATCCTCCATAAATTTTAAGTTGTTGTTTCTTGGATGTGTTATTGCAGAGAGTGTGCCAATCTTCTTTCTTTTATTTTAATAAATTTTAAGTTATTGATAATTATAATAAATAAAATAATAAATATTTTTGCGAGATACAATGAATAGAATATTTACATGTAAAATATATCTAAATGGATAT
>NZ_LBMZ01000048.1:0-5448 GCF_001005525.1 Acinetobacter sp. AG1
AAAAGCCCCGACATCCTGTCGAGGCTTTTTCATATTTGGTTTCTTGCCGTTAACTCCTGTCAACGACCACATCCTGTGTTTCTTGTTGTTCTGAATGAGACATGCTATCTCTTTATGATTCATATCATAGATAATTAAACTTTAGTCGTATATTCGCTAATTACCCCAACTCGTGTACGTTTAAACGTACATGATGCAACTATAGTGCTTCCTTTAATGTTTTTTCATGGCGTTTTACTGAATTTGCATATCGATGTGCTTGATTCCTCATATAAACACTGTTTTTGTAACCTGTAGGGCCAACATTATAGTAGCCTAATGCCGTCATCCAATCTCCAGTTGCTTGATAGTATTTGGCGAGAATGTAAGCTCCACAATTAATATTAATTTGTTCATCATAAAGATTGCCTAAACAAGTTTGTTGCCAAAACTTGGGACGAACTTGGGTCAAGCCAACAGCGTCGGCTGAAGATGTTGCATTTGTAATATAGCTTGATTCTTGTCGAATTAATGCGGCAAGTAAATGTGGAGAAATATTATAAGATTCAGCACTTTGTAAAATCATTGGAGCAACACGATTTGCAGTTGTCGGGTGAACTGAAAAAGCGTTTTGAATGCCTTTTGAAAATTGCTGAGTGTGATTGATGGTGGCTACATTTGTATTTGTACAAGCCGCAGTTATACAGCTGCTAAATAGAATAATACACAAGTTAATGAAGGTGGTTTTAGATAAAGAAAAATGAAAATTTTTTTGAGTCATCATTGAGCAGAAAGGTGATCCAGCATATAAAAACTAGCGGATAATAGAAAACAGGTTGTTTTAGATCAATAATGCTTAGTTGGCAAAAAGGTTTGCTTTTTATATCTCAGACTTGACTCAATCCTTTAGAGCAAGCTTCAACATTAGGTCAAAGCTTGTCTATTTGATTAGATTCATCAACTCGTTATAGATTAGTGCCTTAATTTTGCAGTTTTAATAATCCAAGCAACCAGTTTTTGGGCAATAGGTGCACAGATTAATACACTAGGAAAGGCAAACATCCATGCGATGATCCATGCTGACATCCACATCGAAAAGAAATGATTGACCAATCCCACTGCTTTAAAGGTCGTGATGCCTGAGATGATGAATGACATCATACAAGACAAAATAAGTGGAAATAGTAATGTGGCTGCTTTCACTGGATCACCTCTGAATTGTATTTAACTGCAAAGCAAAGTTTTGCCCGAATAACCGAGCGGTTTTAATATCACCGAAATCAAAAGCATTTGCTGCGCTAGCATGCTCTGCTTGTACCATAAGTCCAGACCAAGATCCTAGACGATTTGCAGCTTCGGTGTAAGCAATTCCTTGATGCTGTTCAGGTAAAATCGGATTACCCATCCATAACATTCCGTGTTGCATACAAAAAGTAAAAAGTGAAATCAACGTTGACTGTTTATCGCCTGCAGGGAGTGATGAAACAGTGAATCCTGCTGCTAGTTTGCCTTTAAGACTCTGTTTTTTGCATAAACCTCCTGTCATATCCATTAATTGTTTTAATGTGCCTGAAACGCCACCTAAATATCTCGGGCTCCCCCAAATGAGTCCATCATATTGTATGAGAAGCTCTGGTTTAGACATCAATGATTCAGCAGTAAGTAAATCGATTTCTATACCCTTGATTTGTGCAGCGCCGATTTTGATTTGTTCGGCGATAAATTGCGTATGTCCCTGACGGCTATGATAAATAATTGCGATCGTTTTCATGATTTAGTTCTCAATTAAAAAATTTAATAATTTAGCGGAGAGAAATAATCCAAATCCGAAGATACTGTGATTAATCAGACTCTTAATACGATTGATAAAAGGGTGTGGTGTTTTAGATGCAGCCATACCAGAACCCATTGCGGGTTGCATAATCAAGAAAGGAATCAAAACCGTAATGACACCAAATAAGAGTGCAGGTAATAATTGCGGTTGTGAGAGCCAGTTTTGTCCAACGATCAAAATAAAGCTGAAAGCAAAAATAATTCCAACACTGTAGTGTGCAACCCAACCGAGTAGAGCTTCATGTCGAATTTCAGGACTATGAGCAATTGATTTGTGTTGAATTTTTCCACGAAAAATCCATCCGACCCATCGACCGAGTAAGGCAAAATTTAAGCTTGGGATATTGAATTTTTTTAATATCAATAACCAAAGATCCATGATCAGTGTTGCACCAATTCCGAGACTCAAAATGTAGAGCAATATTTTAAAAATATTCATTTCACCACCTTGATCTTTTCCAAATAAAAGTTGATAAATTTATTGTGCAAGTTCAAGTCAACTTTAAGTCAAGAGGTATTTATGGATATTGGTGAAGTTTCAAAAAGAGCACATGTCACAACATCTGCATTGCGCTTTTATGAAGAGAAAGGATTGATCAAATCGATAGGACGACATGGTTTGCGGCGACAGTATGGAAAGCAGGTATTAGATCAATTGGCTTTAATTGCATTAGGTCGAGCAGCTGGTTTTTCTCTGGATGAGATTGCAAGCATGTTTGGACAAGATGGGAAACCTGAACTTGATCGGAAAATGTTGAAAGACAAAGCGGAGCAATTGGAACAAATGACAAGACGTTTACATTTTATTAGTGAGGGACTAAAGCATGCTGCAGTATGCCCTGCAGAGAATCATATGCAGTGTCCAACTTTTCAAAATTTTTTAAAAGCAGCGATTTCAGGCGAATATCAACCCACTAAGTTATAGGGAGGACACACTCTAAGGAAATGTCATCGTTTCGCCATAAAGATTTCATTTTATTGCAGTCAAAACGTCATCAAAGCTTGGTTAAATTTTTTCTAATTTTACCAAACGTATAAAATTATGAACAAGAAAATTTTAGTGATGCTTTTGTGTTGTAGTGCTTTGGGTTTAAGTGCCTGTAATGATGATAATCATCAAGATCAAACGACTTCTACAGATAAAGTTACTGAACCAACGCTTATCGCTTTTGCCAAACTTCCTGTAGCAACCTATGCGGCAGGACCTGATTCTGGTAAAGCAGTGAGTGGTGCGAATGGTATTTATCCTCCATTTAAAGGGCAACCTGTGCAGGGCTTTTCTGCTGCTTTAAAAAATGATGATGATAGTTACATGGCGATGGCAGATAATGGCTTTGGTACACAAGACAATTCCGCTGATTTCTTATTACGCATTTATAAGATAAAAGCTGACTTTAGAACCAAAACCAAGGACACAGGGCAGGTTACTGTACAAAGCTTTATTCAGTTACGTGATCCTAATAAACGTATTTCTTTTGAGATCGTGAATGGAAATACCGCAGACCGCTTATTGACGGGAGCGGATTTTGATCCTGAATCGATGCAACGTGCGGCAGATGGGACGTATTGGATTGGGGATGAATTTGGTCCTTATCTGTTACATTTTTCTGCACTGGGAATATTGTTAGATGCACCTATTCCACTACCAAATCCATTTAATTCAACGCAAGAATTGCGTTCACCACAAAACCAGTTCAATAAAGCCAATATTAACTATGTTGAACCTTTAGTCCAACGAAGTGGTGGTTTTGAAGGTATGGCGATTTCACCTGATGGTAAATATTTATATCCATTGCTTGAAAAACCCTTGGTGAATGACGCTACAGGACAACTTTTAATCTCTCAATTTGATCTACAGAAAAAAGCATATACTGGACAATACTATTGGTTTGCTTTGAACAGTAAAGCCACCAACATTGGTGATTTCCAATTATTTAATGACAAAGAAGGTATCATCATTGAACGTGATGCAAGTCAAAATAATTTAGGCGGTTATAAGAAGCTGATTCGTGTAAAATTTAACGAACCGAAACAAGCGGTTGCACGTGAAGATCTCGTCGATTTAATCAAAATATCTAATCCGAATGCTCTTTTTGGTACAGTACGAGAAGGAGATATTGGCACAGGTTCTGTATTTGCTTTCCCATTTGAAACCATTGAAGATGTGATTATTGAAAATGGTACAACGTTGACTGTATTGAATGACAATAACTTCCCAGGATCATCAGGGCGCAATGCGAAACAAGCTGATGATAATGAAATTATTCAAATCCGTTTACCAAAAGCATTATTTTAAACGTCGGGTAAAATTAGCCGAAATGATCATTCCGCATTTTGGCTGAAAGCGTATACTGTTCAGGCATAAGGAGTCCTCATGTCTGAATCAGTTACACGTCCAACCCATATCGAATATGGTTCAAAATCGTTTACTGCGATTTTATGGTCTTTATTTTTTGCTGGTTTTGCATCCTTTTCGTCTTTGTACTGTGTACAACCAATGATGCCAATTTTTGCAAAATTCTTTCAGGTTACACCGACGCATAGTAGTTTTCCTTTATCCTTTTCTACCGTCGCCTTAGCAATTGGTCTGTTATTCACAGGTTTTATTTCTGATCGTTTTGGACGTAAACCGATCATGGTTTGTGCCTTATTCCTCGTTTCGATTCTCTTATTGATTAGTGCTTCTTTTCCAATTTGGGAGATTTTTCTCAGCACCCGTATTCTCATTGGTTTAGCCGTGAGTGGGGTCGCAGCCGTTGCAATGACTTATATCGGTGAAGAAATTGCGCAGAAAGATATCGGTTTTGCGATGGGATTATATATCTCTGGCACAGCGATTGGCGGCATGGGAGGACGTTTAATTGCAGGGGTATTGGTTGACTTCATTTCTTGGCAATCTGCAACCTATATCATTGGTTTTCTAAATTTTATTATTGCTTGTCTATTTTATTTATTGTTGCCCAAATCAGAGCATTTCAAGCCATTTCCATTCCGATTTTCACGTTTTAAAGCAGCGTTTGAGCAAAATCTAAAAGACTCGAAACTACGAATTTTATTTGCTCAAGGCTTTATTTTAATGGGCTGTCTAGTCACAGTTTTTAACTATATCAGTTATCACTTATTAGAAGCACCATTTCATTTATCGCAAACTTGGATTGGTTTGATTTCGATTGCTTATTTGGCAGGGATTTATAGTTCACCTAAAGCCGCACGATGGGGCTTTCAGTATGGACGCGCTAAAGTATTACCTGTTTTATTGTTGAGTATGATTATAGGTTTATTTATTACACTTATCTCATCAATATGGGCAATTTTGTTGGGTCTTACCATTTTTACCTTTTCATTTTTTGCGGCACATTCGACAGCCAGTAGTTGGGTATCCGTTCAAGCGGTACAATATCGAGCAGTTGCTTCTTCACTTTATCTCTTTTGCTATTACATGGGCTCAAGTTTGCTTGGGAGTAGTGGTGGTTTGGTCTGGGAGCATTTTGGATGGATTGGAATTAATTTGAGTGTCACTGTGGTCTTAGTCATTGGTCTGGCACTCGCGATACACTTAATGAAGAATGAAAATAAAACGACAATTAAAGTCGCATAAACTTGATAAAAGTCCTGAAAATTTAGTAATTTAAATAA
>NZ_LBMZ01000036.1:0-3611 GCF_001005525.1 Acinetobacter sp. AG1
TAATTAGTTCGGTTTATTTTATTGAATATTAACTTAGGATTAATAGCGTATTAAATTTGTTAGATAAGTTTTAAGTTAAGATATTATGTCTAAAGGGTTAAAAAGAGTTATTATAAAACTCAAAAGATATATTCAATCATCCAATAAATCCATCTGCTTTGCTAATTGGTATAGATTATTAGAGCGATTACCTGTACGACAAAACATTAAAATAGGTTTTGGTAACTCGTTATAGTGATTAGCAAATGTGCGAACATCTAACTCTGTGATCTGACCTGCAACAACTGGTTGGTATACATAATCTAGGCCAGCATTACGAGCTGATTCTTCAATCTGTGCGCTTGTAGGTTGTTCAGAACCACCTTCCATGTCTGGACGATTATTAATAATAGATTTGAAGCCTTTTTCGACAACTTGATCTACATGCTCAGGGCCGATTTGACCTGCAAAACCAACATTTTCTGACATCTTGTCACTCCAAAAATAAACAAAACATTTTATGCTCTATCATAGCATTAAGCTTGATCTTGAGTTTAAATGTCTGTAGCAAATAAATGATGATAAGTAATAAGATAAAGCATTGGAGCGCGCATGCACACCTACACAGTTGAGCCGTTGTATGTTCCTAGTGGCGAAGAAACCATAGCAGCAGATTTCTATCTACCAAAGACCAATATTAAACCTGCTGTAATTCTTATGGCACATGGATTTGCTGGATTACGCCAATTTAAATTAGTTCAGTATGCACAACGTTTCGCTAAAGCTGGATATGCTGTCATTTTATTTGATTATCGCTATTGGGGGGGGAGCACAGGAAAACCGCGTGAATTGGTTTCACTTGGTGCTCAACTAGATGATTGGAAAACCATTGTTCAATATGCTTCGAATTGCAAATTGATTGATAGTCGACGTATTATTTTATGGGGAACTTCTCTAAGCGGTGGATATGCGCTTAGTTTAGCCACTGACCTTAAAAATATTCAGGCCGTAATGGTGCAGGTGCCATATGTTGATGGTGCGGAAACAGCAAAATTATACCCATTACAACGTTATCCAGAGGCTTTAAAGCGTTCTAGTCAGGATTACATGGGGTCTAAGATGGGCTTAGTACCTAAAACTTTGCCGGTTGTGGATCAGCATAAACTATGCTTTTTACCGACCTCCGATAGTTATTATGGTTATCATTCGATTGTAAATCCTGACTATTATTGGAGTGGTGAAGTTCCTGCACGTGTATTTTTTAATTTAATGCGCTATCGTCCAATTCAATTTGTACGTAAAATTAATATCCCTGTTTTGTTTATTGCTGCGAAACATGATTCTTTGATTCCAATTGAATCTAGTCGTGAAGCCGCTACAAATATTGCACCATTTGTAAGCTATCATGAGTGGGAAATGAAACATTTCGATATTTATCACGGTTCTTGGTTTGAAAAAGCAGTCACAACCCAATTAGAATTTTTACATCAACATATCGGAGTGATGTAAATGATAATTGTCTGTGCATCCTGTGGTGCAAAAAATCGTGTACCTGAAGAAAAATTAGCAGTTCATCCAAACTGTGGGCAATGCCATCAACCATTATTAACGTTAGCGCCAATTGAATTAAATGAACAAAATTTTAGCCATTTCATTAGTAATTCAGATTTACCTGTACTAATCGATCTTTGGGCAGAATGGTGTAATCCTTGTAAAATGATGGCACCTCATTTTGCTGAGGTTGCCAAACATAATCCTCACGTCGTGTTTGCTAAAATTGACACTGAAGCAAACCCACGTTTAAGTGCTGCATTTAATGTCCGCAGTATTCCGACTTTGGTCTTAATGAATAAGACGACTGAATTGGCCAGAATAAGTGGTGCATTACGTACACCAGAGCTACAGCAATGGTTAAATCAGCAATTACAGCAACATCAAGGACATTAACATGACTGAACGTTCAAATCATCCAGAAGGAGTTTTATCTTTGCAGAATATTGCTATGCCAGCAGATACAAACTGGAGTGGTGATGTATTTGGAGGATGGATTGTTTCACAGATGGATCTCGCAGGAGCGATTCATGTTGAGCGTTTGAGTAAGGGACGATGTGCAACAATTGCGATTAATGAAATGACTTTCCTTGTGCCTGTTAAGGTTGGAAATGTGATTAGTTGCTATACTAAAATTTTGAAAGTCGGCAATACTTCCGTACAGGTGCAAATCGAGGTATGGAATAGTCATGACAATTCACGGGATCCGATTCGAATCACTCAAGGTGTTTTTACATTTGTTGCTGTTGATGTGAATGGTAATAAACGACAAATCTCAGAACAAATTAAGCAAGATTTTTTAGCAAGCTGATAAAACAATAAAGCCCAAATTTAATTGGGCTTTATTTTAAATCTAAGACTATTTTTTACGTTTTGGTAGCCAAGCCCAAAGCATCTGACATTGGATTGGTTCGTTACCAGAATCGTCAATTACGGTCACAGGAATCAATAACTCGCCTTTGTCATGTTCAGCAATAAACTTTTTTTGGTCTGCTGACAAGCTTGCTGTAGCAGTTAAACCGCCTTGCGCAACTTTTAAATAATCGACATGTAATGATTTAATTAACAAGATACGATCATCTGGGATATGTAAACCGGTTAAAAAGCCCGTTGCAGTTTCTGCTAATAAAGCCATTGCTGCTGCGTGAACCCCTTTAATATGATTTTGCATATTACGTTGGTTTTCAATGCGCACAGTGACATGGTCTTTATCAACTTCTAAATAACGAATATTTGCTGTTCCAACCATAGGAACAACACGACCAAAAGCTTTACTCCATAGCGTACTACGGATACTTTTTGGAAATTTAGAAGTGGTTTTAACCAGCGTATAAAGACGGTTATCTTTTGCCATAGTGAACCTAATGTTTAGTCTTTGAAATTATTAAATTGAAGTGGTAGACCAAATTGTTGTTCACGTAAAAAGTTCATGACTTGTTGCAATGTATCGCGCTTTTTATCTGTGACACGGATTTTGTCTCCTTGGATAGAAGATTGCGCTTTGATACCACTTTCTTTAATGGCTTTATTAATTTTTTTTGCGGTATCTGAGTCAAGTCCATCTTTCAACTTGATCACTTGGACCACATTTTTACCAGAAGCAGTGGCTTTTTGTGGATCTAAAGCTTGTACATCAATCTTACGTTTATAGAAGTGATTTTCAAGCATGGTATAGACTTGTTCACATTGGAAGTCACTTTCAGTTGAGATTTTGATTTCTTTATTTTTTTCATTTAACTCAATTGAAACGTCTTGTCCACGGAAGTCAAAACGTGTTGCAATCTCTTTTTCTGTATTTTGTACAGCATGATTGACTTCAAATAACTCTAATTCAGAAACAATATCAAAAGAAGGCATGGTTAGACCTTTACAAAGGGAAAGAATATTTGAGATGCTAAGGGTGTTTTCTTCATTTGCCAAGTGTTGTTTACATCAAAGGAGTGCACAATGATCCGTAAACAAGAAATTACAACATTTGAGTTCCCAGAAGGCGCAGTCATTTGGGATGTCCGAGATGCCAAAGCTTATGCAGAGGCACACGTCAAAGGGGCGTTGAATCGTCCAATTGCTGAAATTAATGC
>NZ_LBMZ01000057.1:0-8054 GCF_001005525.1 Acinetobacter sp. AG1
AGGTGAGTTTAGTCGTTGCTTGCTGTACCCAATTTGCGACTTTGATCGCTGTACGACCTTCCCGAACACTACCAACAATAATATAAATGAGCATATTGAAATTCCTATGTGTTATTAGTTTGATTTTAAAAATAAATACTTTTAATGATCTTATACTTTTCTTTAGCGTAAAAAAAAGCTCTCATTTGAGAGCTTTTTTGTTACATCAATTTGATGCCTTGCTGACCAGCCGGGGTGACTCTGAAAATTTCTACTTCAAAGGTAATATTTTTACCAGCAAGAGGATGGTTAAAATCAATTTCTGTAGTGTCGTCATTGACGGATTTTACGATGCCGAACAACGTTGCTTTGGCTTTGTCTTCAAATTCTATCATATGACCAACGATTGGACGTTGCTCAAATTTTACAGTATCGAAGATTTGGATATTTTCAGGATTCCAAGGACCAAACGCATCTTCAGGGGGTAAATGTACGGTACGACGATCGCCAGCACGTAAACCAAATAATGCCTTTTCAAAGCCAGGTAACAGGTTACCATCACCAATCACAAGACTGACGGGTTCTTCACGATTACGTGTATTGTCAATCTCAACACCATTTTCAATAGAAACAGAAAAATGTAAGTCGACTTTTGAGCCATCTTGAATACGAATTTCTTCGTTTGGTTGGATAATTTCAGTCATCTTAATTTTCCATGTTTGGGCTGCGTTTCTTTTCAAGGAAGAAGGTATCAATCAGTAGTAAAATAGTACCTAAAGTAATGGCACTATCCGCAAGATTGAACGCAGGAAAGTGGTTATTTTGATAATAAACGTGGATGAAATCGACGACATAACCTAAGCTAACACGGTCAATTAAATTGCCAATTGCACCACCAAGAATTAACGCAATCGCCATTGGTAATACAATCATTTTCTTTGGCATACGCATCAACCAAAAAATAAAAATGATGGATACCACACCCGCCAAAGAGGTAAATAAATAACGTTGCCAACCACCCGCATCAGATAAAAAGCTGAAGGCTGCACCATGATTGTGGAGTAAAGTCCAATTCAAAAAAGGCAGTACTGGAACGGGATCTGCATAATTTAAATGTGAGCTCGCAATCCATTTAGTCCATTGATCCAACACAATGGCAAGGACTGATAGCCCGAGCCAAAGTAAATTGTGCGGATAAAATTGAAACAAGCCTTTTTTTGCTTGTGTATTAGGCATACTTTCTCACTTCGCCACTGCCAGTGACGTTGACGATACAACGAGCGCATAATCCAGTATGACCAACGTGTGTATTTACATCTGGCAATACATGCCAGCAACGTACACATTTTTCACCATCTGCTGCGGAGACTTGGACACGTAATCCTGAGAGATCCGTGTTTTCACCTTGTTCAGCATAAGGGTGAACGATGACTTGAGAAGTGATCAAGACAAAACGTAATTCATCAGCCAATTGGTTTAACAATGTTTGTAATGCTTCATCTGCCCAAAGTTCAACTTTTGCAGATAAGTTACTACCAACAAGTTTAGCGTTACGCGCTGCTTCAATCTGTTTGTTTACTGCTGATTTTACGCTAATCAATGTTTGCCAATCTGCTTCAGACAGTAAGTTTGCTGTTGATGCCGTTGGAATGCCATACCATTCAGCTGTAAATACATATTTGCCAGTTTGTTCTGGAATTAATGGCCAAGCTTCTTGTGCGGTAAAGCTCAAGATTGGCGACATCCAACGAACAAAAGCTTGCACGATATGATATAGCGCTGTTTGAGCAGAACGACGTGCCTGTGAATCCGCTTTGGTGGTGTACTGACGATCTTTGATGATGTCGAGGTAGAAACCACCTAAATCATTGATACAGAAGTTGGTCAATGCGTTGGTCACAATGTGGAAATTCATCTCTTCATAGGCTTGCTGGATAGTTTTTTGAACTTCAGCAGCGCGTTGTAAGATGTATTGATCTAATGCAATCAATTCATTTACAGGTAGAGCATCAGTTGAGGGTTTGAAGCCATTCAGGTTTGCTAACAAGAAACGTAAGGTATTACGAATACGACGGTAACCATCTGATGCGCGGCTAAAGATTTCTTTACCTGCGGTCATTTCGTAGCGATAGTCAGCAGATGCAATCCAGAAGCGTAAGCCATCTGCACCCATATCTTTAATAATGTCTTGTGGGGTAATGATGTTGCCTAATGATTTAGACATCTTACGACCTTTCTCATCCACCACGAAACCGTGGGTGAGAAGACCTTTGTATGGTGCACGTTGATTAATCGCAATTGAAGTTAACAACGATGATTGGAACCAGCCACGATGTTGGTCTGAACCTTCAAGATATAAGTCTGCTGGATCTTGTAATTCTTCACGTTCACGCAATACTGCGTAATGTGTTGTACCAGAGTCAAACCAAACGTCTAGCGTATCGCGTACAGCATTGTATTGTTCAGCATCTGCACCAATAAAATCGCTAGCATCACGGTTATACCAACCATCAATCCCTTCTTGCTCGATCAGTTTAGCTACTTCTTCGATCAATTCAGGCGTACGAGGATGCAAAGCATTGGTATCTTTGTGTACAAAGAACGGGATTGGCACACCCCAAGTCCGTTGACGTGAGATACACCAGTCAGGGCGTCCTTCAATCATCGATTGAATACGATTTTTACCCCAATCTGGGACAAACTCGATGTCATTTTCAATCGCATTCAAGGCTGTCTGACGTAAACCTTTAGCATCCATGCTGATAAACCATTGAGGTGTCGCACGGAAGATAATCGGGGTTTTATGACGCCAGCAGTGTGGGTAGCTGTGTTTGATTGGCTGATGCGCCCATAGACGACCGACAGCACCCAAAGCTTCGATAATTTTTGGATTAGCTTTATAGATATGTTCGCCTGCAAAAATCGGCGCTGTTGGTAAATATACGCCATTACCACCGACAGGATTATCTACTTTTAGGTTGTACTGTAAGCCAACTTTATAGTCGTCCACACCGTGTCCAGGAGCGGTATGTACTGCACCTGTCCCGCTGGTCGCGATAACGTGTTCACCTAAAATAACAGGCACTTGGCGATCAGTAATCAGAGGATGTTGTAATAAGACATTCTCGATTGCTGATCCTTTAAAATCAGCCAGTACTACTGGATTTTCGAGCTTATAACGTTCGATTGCCGATTCAACCAGATCTTTGGCCAGAATAAAGTTTTGTGTACCACGATCACTTTGTACTTGAACAAGTTGATAGTCGATTTCAGCATGGAGTGCCACTGCTTGGTTGGCAGGCAGTGTCCAAGGTGTAGTTGTCCAGATCACGATATCCGTGGCATCTTGAACATCAACATTCAAGCGTGTGCTGAGATCTTTAAGATCAACAACCGTAAAACCAACATCAATTGCATCTGATTTTTTATCTTCGTATTCAACTTCTGCTTCTGCCAGTGCAGAACCACAGTCTAAACACCAGTTCACAGGTTTTAAGCCTGGTTCGATATGACCTGCTTTTGCAATTGCGCCAAGCGAACGAACAATGTCCGCTTCTTGCTTAAAGTTCATAGTGAGGTATGGATTATCCCAGTCACCAAATACACCCATACGCACAAAGTCTTTTTTCTGTAATTCGACTTGGGTGTAGGCATATTCACGACACGCTTTACGGAAAGTGGAGGCATCGACTTTAACACCTACTTTACCGACTTTTTCTTCGACCTTAAGTTCGATTGGAAGACCGTGACAGTCCCAACCCGGTACGTATGGCGCATCGAAGCCATCCATAACTCGGCTTTTAATAATAATGTCTTTGAGGACTTTATTGACGGCATGGCCCAAATGGATTTGACCATTGGCATATGGAGGGCCGTCATGAAGAACATATTTTTTCTTGCCAATACGCGATTCACGAATCTGCTGATAAATGTTGTCGGCATACCACTCTTCTAACCATTTGGCTTCACGCACAGCCAAATTTGCTTTCATGGCAAATTCAGTATCTGGCAAATTGAGTGTGGCTTTATAATCCACTGCATTTTCAGGAGTTTGCTTATCGCTCATGCAAGTTTTCTTCCAGTTTTATCAGTCTAAACTGACATGTATTACAAATGAAATTTAAATTTAAAAAGGAAATTCTGGTGTGCGTTCACGATAGTCTCGTAATTTTTGCACATCATCATCGATTCCAGCTTTGAGTGCTTCAAGCGAAGGGTAATTCAGTTCACCATGTAGATAGTGAAGAAAAGTCACCCGCATCAATAAGCCATACAGATTAGCAGAAACATCAGGAAAATGTACTTCTAATCGCCACTCTGGATGTTCTTGTTTGATGGCTGGGCGTGTCCCGACATGACCTGCACCAAATAAACTGTCAGCTTGATAGCCTGTAATCCCGTTCAGAGCAGGATCAGTATGTTTTGTTTTTGCTGTAAGTGAGGCATTTTCACAGACTACATCCACCGCATAAATACCGTTTAAACACGGTTTGTGGCGGTTTAAGCGCACATTAATGGTTGGAAAATCAAGGGTACGGCCAATCTGATCACCATATTGCACGCGACCTGTGATGCTATAAGGACGACCTAATAATTTTGCTGCTAATGCCAGATTACCTTCTTGTAGAACCTGACGAATACGGGTTGAACTAACGCGTTCATTATTTAAAGCCACGGTATTTAAATTAGTGACATCAAAGCCGTAGTTACGCAAGAATTCACTGTTACCTTGACGGTCTTTACCAAAATGAAAATCATCACCCAGCACTAAGCTTTGCGCATTGAGTTTTAATTTAAGTAGGTCAGCAAATTCTGTGGCATTTAAACTTCTAAAATATTGGTCAAATTTCGCAACTGCAATGTAGTCCACACCGAGCTCAGTTAAATATTCTACTTTTTCTCTGAGCGAGCTGATGCGTGGAGGCGCATCATAACCTTTAAAGAATTCAAGTGGTTGTGGCTCAAAAATCATCACTAATGTTTTTAAGCCTTGCGCTTCAGCCAACGTTTTGAGTTGGGCAATCATCGCTTGATGGCCGAGGTGGACACCATCAAAATTGCCAATCGTTACCGCAGTTGGAGGTAACTGAAAATCTGGCGATAAAGCGTTGAGACGAAGCAACTTCATGGGCGTTAAATACAGTGATTTTGCAAAGGCTATATATTGCCATATTCTCAGCGTTTCGTCTTGTTGTTGTGTTTTTACACAGAAAAATTTCAATATTTAAAGCTTTAATATCAATTAAATTGATTCATTAAATAAAAATAAATCAATTTTTCTTATTTGTGGATTGACCTAAAATAACTGCATAGTCGCTTGATATTGAGAAAGAGATGAAAAAGCCGTTTTATCAGCTAGAGCAGAGCACTGATGTAATTCGCCATTTTACCCCGAACTGGTTTACTGCAACCATGGGAACAGGTGTGGTCGCGATGATTTTAGCACAGTTGCCTTTCGCTTCATCTGTCTTATTTATGCTGGCGACCAAATTATGGCAGTTTAATATTCTGTTATTTAGCACTTTTAGTGTGCTTTATATTTTACGCTGGATTTTATTTCCGGCTGAAGCCAAGCAGATTTTTACTCACCCCAATATGAGCTTATTCCTCGGTGCGATTCCGATGGGCTTAGCGACGATTACCAATGGTTTTCTGAGTTTTGGTATCCATCTATATGGCGATATTGCCGTTCAGATTGCCACTTACCTTTGGTATATCGATGTTGTTCTTGCAGTAGTGATTGCGTGGGTGGTGCCATTTTGTATGTTTAGCTGCCAAGATCATCAATTACAACGGATGACCGCGGTATGGTTACTCCCGATCGTGGCCTGTGAAGTTGCGGCTAGCTCAGCAGGCTTGTTGCTGCAGCATTTAGCTGCCGATCAACATGCGTTAACCATGTTGATCACAGGCTATGTGTTGTGGGGCATTTCTGTCTTACCTGCTTTTGCGATCTTAACCATTTTGATGTTACGTTTGGCTTTGCACCAGTTACCTGAAAAAGAGGTCGCGATTTCTAGCTGGTTATGTTTAGGGCCTATTGGAACAGGTGCATTAGCGTTATTATTGCTGGGTGAACAAGCGCCACGTATTATGCAGGCGATGGGTTTCGAAGGTTTAGCGACCTTACTTCCAGCCTTGGGTATTGTGGCAAGTTTGGTGTTATTAGGTTTTGGCTTATGGTGGTTTGGGATTGCGATTTTGACCACACTACGTCATATGCGTACTGGCATTCCATTTAACTTGGGTTGGTGGGGACTGACTTTCCCATTCGGTGTCTTTATTTTGGCGATCTTTAATTTAGCGCATCAGTTACATATCGATTTCTTACAGTATGCGGCTGTGGTTTTAAGCCTGTTGTTGGTTGGCCTATGGGCATTAGTGATGAAGAAAACGTTGGCAGGAGCGTATAGCGGTCAATTATTTTTCTCTCCTTGTTTGGTCGCCTTACAGCAGAAGATGCAATAATATCAAGGTGTGCTTTAGCACACCTTTTTTGTGTCTCTATTTTGATTTGAACGAGTCTTTTTTATGAATGCTGATATTGCTCTGATTATGGCCTTACCGAATGAATCCAAAGGTTTGTTTGAACAAGCAGGCATTGACGTTCATTACAGTGGCATCGGCAAAATTAATGCAGCATTCAAGGCATTTGAGGTGATTCAAAAGACAGGCTGTAAAACGCTGATCAATCTAGGCAGTGCAGGTAGTTCACATTTCGACGCGCACAGTCTGGTTGAGGTGGTCACTTTTGTACAGCGCGATATGGATGTGTCTCCCTTAGGTTTTGCCGTAGGCGTGACACCGATGGATGATGAGATTCCTGCGGAGATCCATACCCAAGCCCATTTTGAGCTTTTACCCAAAGGGGTCTGCGGCACGGGTGATTCGTTTGAAACAGGCGTTCCAAAGGTCAGTTGTAATCTCGTCGATATGGAAGCCTATGCTTTAGCTAAAGTGTGCCAAAAATTGGGTGTACGTTTGATTTCAGTCAAATATATTACTGATGGTGCCAATGATACTGCGCATCTGGATTGGGAAGAAAATCTACTAGTTGGTGCACAAAAATTACTGGCGTTGTATCAAGCTCATTTTTAAATGCAAAGGTCTAACGCTGTAGTGTATGCAGGTAAACTTTATATTGTTGGTAGGTTTTTTAAATTAAATATTATTATTTTTTATTCGTATGGCGCCTATTATGCTAAATGACCAATTACTACTTTACTGACTTGAATCTGAAAGTGGAGATACATTCCATTTATCAAGAAGCTCCCATATCTTAGCTTCTATTTTTTTCCAATTTTTTAATTCACTTCGGTCAAACACCCAATAAACTTTTACCCCAGCATAAATATGCTCCCATGAATTAACTACAATTTTATTCTTATCTTCAAAATTGAATGAAAGTCCTGATATCAACTTATTATTAGATTCACCAAAACACCAAAGGTTTTTATCTTCTATCGAGTAACAGGACAAGCCATACTCCTCAGAAATATTCTTTTCAAAGTCTCCTTTTTTACTTTCCAAAAACTTCTTATATGTCTCTTTGGTTGTGTAATTTATTTTACTTTCATTCTCAACAAAAACCTTAACTTGACTAATATCATCTAATGGTTGATTAGAGTAAAAAGATTTATCAGTTGCCTTAACAGTTGAACCATTCAGCATCAAGTTAAATTCAAGCTGATTAATTGCATATGGTGGGGGTAACATAGTTGCTTCTTCATGACTAATAGGCGGAAATGTCTCGGGTACATAATCTATTGGAAACTGTCCCAAATAATGTTCATGTTCTGGTCGATAAAATTCTGCTTCACATCTTTTACAATGTGTATCTGGAATGTGAATACGCCTTGGTCCTAACTTAGCCTTAACAACCAAATGATCATTTTGCTTCCATGTCACGATATCTCCCTCTTGGAGAATCTCGGGCTTATCTCGCTGAAAACATCCAGTGAGAAAAACCAAACATAAAGAGACTACTATATTTTTCTGCATTATTTCTCTCTTTAATGGATTTTATTTTTTTAAGTCTGGATCAGTTTAGTTTCTCTAAAATTAACATAATACGC
>NZ_LBMZ01000045.1:0-5211 GCF_001005525.1 Acinetobacter sp. AG1
CACATGGGCAACGAAAGACATTGTTATTCTTGCTGATATCACGGTGAGTAAAACCACAGCTACACTGACTCGGTCTATCTATAATAAAGATGGACTTGAGATATTTAGTATTGATGCAGAAGGCAGTGTTGTAGAGAAACAATACAATGAGTTAGGTAAAGTTACACATGTCATCTCATACGATAAATCGATCAATCTTATTGGTGAAAGTCTTACTCAAGAAGCAATTCGAACCGCATTGCAAACCGCGAATGCCGGCTCAAAAACAGAGTCGTCTTATTATGACCTACTCGGTCGAGTTGTTTATACTATAGATGCAGCAGGTTATATTATAAGAAATGATTATAATTTATTTAATAACATTATTTATACTGCAAAATTCAGAGAAGCAACAACCCTGAGTCGTTCAAGTACGTTAGCTCAATTAAATGCTGTATATACAGTTTCCACAATGCCTACTAATTTTAGAGCGGTTCAATATTATGATAAGTTAGGTCGAAAGATTTACGATCTTAATGAGAACTCTCTTCTCACCCGTTATAGCTATGACGAATTAGGTAATCTGGTCAGTAAAAAAGAAACGGTGATTAGTTATACTAGCCTGCTTGATCTATTAAGAACCAAAGATACGAATGGTGTTTTTACTTCAGACCGACCTGCAGCAACGACAGATAATTATGATGCAGGCTTGAAGTTACTCACTGATGCTCAGTTTAGAGAGACAAACTATTATTACGATAAATTAGGTCGAGTTAAGTACATTATTGATGCATTGGGTTATGTGACTCGCTTTAATCATAATGCTTTAAATAAAGTTATAAATACGGTGAAGTACTACGATGCGATCAGTCTCAGTCGTGGTAGTAGTTTAGAGCAGCTCAATGCGGTTTATCTTGCATCAACGCCACCCCCGTATACAGTCACAGGGACCTTATATAATGTTACTGGGCGTAAAATCCTAGAATTTAATGAAATGACCTTTTTTACCTATTATAGCTATGATGCCTTAGGCAATGTGGTGAGTAAAAAGGAATCAACGTTTACAGTGGGTGAACTCCTCGATTTGTTAAGAACCAAAGATGTCAATGGTAATTACACGACGGACAGGCCTACAACAACCCTTGCCAACTGTATTCAGGCAATGTCATTGGTTTCGGCAACCAAATTACGTGAAACCAAATATTATTACGATAAAGTTGGACGCGTGGCTTATGACATTAATGCTTTAGGATCGGTAACCAGTTATAGCTATGATGCACTTGGGAATTTGATCTCAAGCAAACAGTCGAGTCTGAATTCAGATAGTATTTTAGATTTATTAAGAAGCAAAGATGCGAGCGGAAACTTTACAACCCCACGCCCTGAACTGAATACAGACAATCTAGAAAAAGCATTTAAATTGGTTGCTGCTGTTAACTACAGAGAAAGCAATTCCTATTACGATAAAACTGGTCGAATTAGTTATAGTATTGATGCTTTTGGTTATGTGACACGTTATAGCTATGATGCTTATGATAATGTCAGCAATACTGTACGTTTTAAAGTGGCAACTGCATTAAGCAGAACGAGTACATTGGCCCAATTAGATGCGGTATTTAGAACAGCAACAACCTTACCCGAATATACGATTACCCAATATAATTATGATGCTTTAAACCGAAAAATTAAAGAAACAGATGCAGAAGGCTTCTCAGTCGAAACGGGCTATGATGCCTTTGATAATGTGATTTGGGTAAAAGACAAACTCGGTAATAAAGGCTATTTCTATTATGATGCCCTGAATCGAAATACAGCTAAGATTGACGCTGCTGGATATTATACCTTCTACGCTTATGATGTATTTGGTAATCAGTTGTATGAAGGAAAATATTTAACTCCTGTGAGTGGTTTAGATAAGGTTGAAAGTGCGAATGGTCTATGGAATGCAGTCAAGGTGCTTGCAACCAGTATCGAAGCTGCTCCAACCACACAACCCTATCTCAACTATGGTACTCAATATACCGCTACAAATAATTATCAATATGACAAATTAAATCGCAAAATTAGAATCACAGATGTATTGGGTAACTATGAAGAATATACCTATAACAATGGCTTTAGCCAACCAGCGACTTATCGCAATAAGCTTGGGGGTGTTTATAGTTATGTTTATGACCGATTAGGTCGTCTAACCCAAGAAACATTACCAGAGAAATCATCTGGTCTCGATGTTATCAATACGTATGAATACGATGCCTTTGGGAATAGAACCAAACTGATTGAGGCCAAAGGTCTTGCCGAGCAACGTGTTTCGGTTTACGAATATGATGGCTTAAACCGACTGACCGCAAAAATAGGTGAGGTAGTTGATGTAGTTCAGTTAAAAGCATTAGATCCAAGCAAGCCCGACCTTAAAGACAAAGTCGTTACGACAGGTGTCATTCCGCGAGAAAGCTATCAATATGATGGCTATGGCAATCAGATTTTAAAGACGGATGCGAATGGTGCTAAGACCTTTAGTTTCTATGATAAAAATGGCCGCAAAATATCTGAAATTAATGCTGTGGGTCAACTGACGCAGTGGGAATACGATGCCAATGGTCAAATCATCACGCTAAAAGCTTATGAAACGGCTGTTACATTACCAACTTTGGCTGGTGGGGCATTGCCTGTCGCACCAACAGGTAACGTACGTGTTGTTAAGTATGGCTACGATAAATTGGGTCGTCAAACTTGGGTTATGACGCCTGACATTTCTAGCTATGAATATACAGTTAATACAGATAATCAGTTAGTAGGTAGCTTAAGTAAAACGACTGCGACTGAAAAAACCTATTACGATGGTAATGGCAATATCACATGTGTTGAAGATGCCAGAGGGGGAACTACTTACCATTATTATGATGCGATAGGTCGCAGGATATTAACAGTTGATGCGGGTGGCTATGCCACACAGTGGACCTATGACTATGATGTCACCAATAAGGTGAATACCTTAACGGAAATCAAGTATGCGAAAGGGCTTTCAGCAGAGCTTAACGCTTTACAATATAACCAAGTAAAAGCACTGCTGGTTGCAGATACCAATAATGATCGTAAGACCTTAACGACATTTGACCGAAAAGGACGCGTCAGTAAAACAGAACTATTCAATGTTAAATACACAGATGGAACAACTGCTAAAGTTGGTAATAGTACAACAAGTTTCACTTATAACGGTTTGGATCAAGTCTTAACCAAAATAGACGATGCGGGAACAACCAGTACTACTTACGACAAACTTGGTCGAGAAAGCATTCGAACCTTTGGGGAATATAAAGACAGTAATAATGTGGCGGTCAAACAACGTATTTTTACTGTTTATAATGGCTTAGGATTATTATATACCAGTTCCATTTTAGGTTTGGTGGATAGCTCAGGTTCAGATGATCGTGTGACCATTTATGCCTATGATAAGCTGGGTCGTTTGATTAAAGAGACCAATGGCAACATTAGCCATAGTGTGAACTATGGCTATGATTTAATGGGTAATCAAACGTGGGTGAGTACCGATCGTAAGACTAACTCAACGGTTGTTAAAACCGATGAAACCTTAATTGAATACAATCAATTAGGTAAAGAAACGGCTCGACGCGTAAATGAAGGATCACGCCCTACACAGAGTAGTACCACAGTTACATGGAAGACACTAGAGCAACGTGAAACACGCTATAACGTGTTTGGGGAAGTCACTGGAAAACGTTTAGTCAATCCAAATAGCACCACGAAAGCGACAGACCCTTGGCAGGAAGTGACGGAATACAATAACCAAGGTAAGGTATGGAAGAGCAATGCCAATAATGGGGTGACACGCTATTATTTATATGACCGAAATGGCAATGCAACTTTGCAGTTGGACACGACGGGTTCAACAAACATTACAGCAAAAACACCTGATCAACTGACAAATTTGGCAGGCGTAACTTATACTGAGACGATCTACGACAAACGTAATCAGGTTGTAACGGTTCGCCAACCCAAGTTTAGTCAAGACACTTTAGATACGACGTTAAACCTGTTTGGTCAGACTATTTCACGAACCACTGACAAGTCGACAGTTATTTTAACCGATAACAGTAGTAGCACCAATAAACTGAGTTTTAATGCAGATACGCAGAAACTCAATATTCAAGCAAATGCACAAGCCAAACGCTTGGTGATTAAATACTGGCCAAAAAATGAGACTATCAACAGCGATAAGGCATTCACCATTGACATGCAAGCGGGTACAACCGCAGGTGCCTTTGTACTAGATATCTCCGCGATTACCGCTAATACGGATCTCAATTTTAGTTATAGCAGTACCGATGTTAACGGTAAGGTTTTAGAAAGTAGTACAGGTACGCTTAAACGCTCTGTAAATGTTATTGAAAAGTTCTCGGGTGGGAGTGTGACTGCCAATCCGAATGCAACTACCAATTCGGTTGCAAATAGCATAAGCAATGTAGCGATTGATGTTTTTAGTGATTATAAGTTGCCGATCAGTTTAATTGGGCAAAAGGTTCAGAAAGTAACCAATAGATATGAGGAAAAGGCATCCACTTTTTTACATCATACAAGAAAAAAAGTTACGTTTAATTATGACGAAGGAATATCGGTACAGAAAATTCAGTTTGGATTGCCACCGTTACAGAGTTATGGAAATGGCAATTTCGAAGTTGAGCTAAGTGTTGATAGTACTGATGGTACACCGCAGAAGATTTATAAACAAAGCGTAAGTTCGACAAAAAGTTCTATTGAGTTTACGCTAGATCTAAACATAGATAAGTTTTTAGCGGGTAAAAATTATAATATCAAGATTTATAAGCGAGTTTCACCCACAGTAACAGAGCTACTGATGGATAGAACAAACACTATCCCAGATAAGGTTGCTTTGAGTTATGTAACTTATTCTACTATTAGTGGGCAACCACCTATGTATTATTCAAAGGTGGGTGATATATTTGAGGTTGGTGCACAAACCATAGACCAACAGGCTTTATTAAATAATAACAACAATTTAATGATCACGGGTGTACCAGTAGGAACCAGTCGTGTTGAGGTGAAATATAAACTTCAAGGGGTAAGTCAATGGAGTACCTTAACGAGTAGTGCAGCTTTATATAATAATATCTCAGGTTGGTATCAGGTTAATCTAAGTACTTTAGATCGAGACACCAACTATGACTATCAATATATTACTTATAATGCAAA
>NZ_LBMZ01000124.1:0-200967 GCF_001005525.1 Acinetobacter sp. AG1
CGCAGAGGGGGTGTTTTTTATGGCAAAGAATTTTATATACTGGTTGTTTTAAGGGCTTTCTGATATGACTTGGATCGTAGTACAAAGCTTTTCATTTCCCTACGAAGCACAAATTGCTAAAACTCAGTTAGAAGCAGCTGAAATTCCAGCACGTATTGAAAATGAACATACTATTAATATGGATTGGCTTTACTCCAATGCTTTAGGTGGTGTTCGACTGTTAGTTCCTGAAAGCTATGCCGAAGAGGCTAAAGCATTACTAGCTCAAGATTTTAGCCAAGAAGTAGAACAACAGTTTGGAGCAAGTGAAAGCTGTCCTCATTGTGGCAGTACTGATATACAACCTTATACAGAAGGTAAACGCCCTGCTTATGTTGTTTTTCTACTGCTGGGTTTTCCACTCTTTTCTTATAAAAATGGAATGAAGTGCCGGCAGTGCCAACATTTTTGGAGTTAATGCCGTATAGCAAATCAGCAAAATTTTTTAAATCATCAATGATCTGTATATGCTCAAACTAAAATAAAAAGAGCATTTAAATAATGAAGATTGCCCAGTATATTTTATGGATAGATTCTATTGTGGCTGCATTTCTTGGACTGATTGTATTGTTGATTGCACATGATTAAGTCAACTCTATCATTTAAGGGGATTATTGTTTTCGTGCGCTGCGTGAATCTCTTATACGTAAGTTATTCATTTACACTCGCCAATTATAAAAAATGCTCATTGTCCCTTATTCATATTTTAGTGATTGAAATAGTATTTAGCTATTGGTTTGTCTGATTATGCTCTGGAAATTCTGACGACAAATGACATCTTTATAGTAATCCATGTTGCTAGAGAGGTGGTCTTTGCAAGCACTTTGGCTCGACTTGAATATCAATGGTGATATCAACTTACATTTTCTTATCACGAAAGAAATAACTAAATTAAGTGGACATCATTTAACCAGCTTTGTTTAATACGATAGAACAATATAAAAAGGACAATAAGAAGGAATATAAAGGAAGTTGCCATTGTGGAAAAATCACCTTCATTGCACAAGGTGATTTGACTGAAGCAATGTCATGCAATTGCTCGATTTGTCAAAGAAAAGGTTCACTATTATGGTTCTTGCCGATAGATAAAGTTAATGTTTCAGTTCAAGAAAATACTTTAGCTAGTTACCAATTTAATAAGCATGTGATCAATCATCATTTTTGTAAGATCTGCGGTATTCATCCTTATGCAACAGGCATTGATCCGAAAGGCAATCGAATGTATGCCATTAATATCAGATGTATCGAAGATTTAGATTTGGAAAGCATCAAAATCAATCATTTTGATGGTCGTTCGGTGTAGTATTAAAATTTAGAGACGAAAAATGACTAAGAAAAAACAGTTAAGTGCTGAACAGACGATCATGTTGTTCGAAATATTAAAAAAGCGTTTTGAAGCTAATATGCATCGGCATCATAGTTTGAATTGGGTGGATATCGAGGAACAGTTGAAACAGCAACCCGAAAAGCTATGGTCACTCAATCAAATGGAAGAGACTGGCGGAGAACCAGATATCATTTCATTTGATTCAAAATTATCTGAAATTATCTTTTATGATTGTGCTGTAGAAACACCAAAAGGGCGTAGAAGCCTTTGTTATGATCGTGCTGCTTTGGATGCACGTAAAGAACATAAGCCAGAAAACAATGCAGTTGAGGTTGCAGAGACAATAGGAATTGAATTGCTAACAGAAGAGCAATACAAGCAATTGCAGTCGGTTGAGCATTTTGATTTAAAAACTTCGAGTTGGGTAAAAACACCAGAAGATGTACGCAAATTGGGTGGTGCAATTTTTTGTGATAGCCGATATGGACGGGTCTTTACTTACCACAATGGTGCACAGTCTTATTATGCGACTCGTGGTTTTCGTGGTCGACTAAAAATATAATTTTGTACCTTATGTCATTATTCTAAAATTTTTTAATTTTAAATTTTGCCAAGCGCTTGCTTGGTTTTTCTGGTTTTGCTACTTTAGTGCTCATTCAATAAACAATGATCAATAATTACTAGGAAGCAAGCATGCTACTCAACCCCTTATATTACACTGAGCAACATTTAGCCTTTGCTGAGAGTGTTAGGCGCTTTACTGAAAAGGAAATTAGTCCTTTTATCAATGAATGGGATGAAGCGGAAACCTTTCCGCGTGAGCTTTATAAAAAGGCTGCTGATATTGGCTTACTCGGTGTTGGCTTTGATGAAAATTATGGTGGTATTGCGGGAACGGATGCATTTTATACTCTACTCGCCTCAGTCGAGTTAGCGAAGTGTGCATCAGGTGGTTTGGCTGCATCATTACTTTCACATACGATTGGGACGCCACCAATTCAGCATTTTGCTCAAGAAGAGGTTAAGGCTGAAGTCTTACCACAAATTTTGTCTGGAGAGAAAATCTCTGCATTGGCAATTACTGAACCTAGCGGTGGTTCTGATGTTGCGGCTTTAAAAACCAAAGCGGTTCGAGATGGTGACGATTATATTGTCAGTGGTGAAAAGACCTTTATTACATCGGGTATTCGTGCGGATTATTATTCTGTTGCGGTGAGAACTGACCCTAATGCTAAGGGGGCTAATGGTATTTCAATGCTGTTGATTGATGCGCATAGTGAAGGCATTACAAAATCAAAGCTAGATAAAATGGGCTGGTGGGCATCGGATACAGCGCATTTGCACTTTGATGATGTACGAGTACCAGCCAAAAATTTACTGGGTGCCGAAAATATGGGCTTCTTTGTCATTATGAACAACTTTAACATGGAGCGTTTTTTTCTTGCAGCCAGTAGCTATGGTTACGCATTGGTTTGCTATGAAGAGGCCTTGGATTGGGCTAAACAGCGACAAACTTTTGGTAAACGCTTAATTGATCATCAAGTCGTTCGTCATAAGTTGGTAGATATGGCGACACGTTTAACTTCAACTCGTGCGCTATTGGAAGATACAGCCTATCGTTTAGGAAAACCTGAATTACAGGGAAATGAACTGATTGCTCAGATTTGTATGCTCAAGAATGTGGCTACACAAACCATGCAATTCTGTGCTGATGCCGCAGTGCAGACTCTAGGAGGGATGGGCTTTATGCGTGGTACAAAATCTGAACGTATCTATCGTGAAGTGAAAGTGAACATGATTGGTGGTGGTGCAGAGGAAATTATGAAAGACCTTGCCAGCCGCCAACTCGGTTATTAAGCGAAATTTTAAGGCTTTAGATCATGATGAGATTGGTCTAAAGCTGTATTTATAAAAGAACAATTAGTTAAATAATAATTTAGGAAAAATAGCATGGATGGTTTATCACTTAACCCGATTTATTACACATCTGAACATCGGGCTTTTGCAGACAGTGTCAAACGTTTTGTAGAAAAAGAAATTTCACCTTATGTGAATGAATGGGATGAAGCAGGATCATTTCCAAGAGCACTCTATCAACAGGCTGCAAATGTCGGTTTAATGGGCTTAGGTTATGATGCTGAACATGGTGGCATTCCCGATGCAGATGCCTTCTACGTGATGTTGGCAGCAATTGAGATGGCAAAAGCTGGATCTGGTGGTGTACATATTTCGCTTATGATTCACAGCATTGGAACACCACCCATTCATCATTTTGCTCGACCTGAGATTCGTAATGAAGTTATGCCACAGATTATTGCAGGTGAAAAAATATCAGCCTTGGCAATTACCGAGCCTAGTGGTGGTTCTGACGTCGCTGCAATTAAAACCAAAGCCATTCGAGAAGGAGACCATTATATTTTGAATGGGGAAAAGACCTTTATCACATCAGGGATTCGTGCTGATTATTATACGGTTGCTGTAAAGACGGATCAGCATGCTCAAGGCGCAAAAGGCATTTCTATGTTATTGGTTGATGCGCATAGTGAGGGAATAACCAAATCACCTTTACAGAAAATGGGTTGGTGGGCATCAGACACTGCACATTTGCATTTTGACAATGTCAAAGTCCCAGTTAGCCATTTGTTGGGCGAGGAAAATGCCGGTTTTAAAGTCATTATGAATAACTTTAATATGGAGCGTTTTTGGCTAGCAGCGATGGCATATGGTTATGCTTTGGTCTGTTATGAGGAAGCCTTAGATTGGGCAAAACAGCGACAAACTTTTGGAAAGCGCTTGGTGGATCATCAAGTGGTTCGCCATAAACTTGTAGATATGGCAACACAATTGACCGCAACTCGAGCGTTATTAGAAGATACAGCTTATCGAATGGGACAAAAAGAGTTACAAGGTGCAGACCTAATTGCGCAAATTTCGATGTCAAAAAATGTAGCGACTCGTACGATGCAATTTTGTGCGGATGCGGCTGTACAAACTTTGGGTGGAATGGGTTTTATGCGTGGAACCAAGTCCGAACGAATTTATCGTGAAGTCAAAGTGAATATGATTGGTGGTGGTGCTGAAGAAATTATGAAGGATCTAATCAGTAAGCAGCTAGGCTATTAATACTTTCATGACGGATAAAAAGTGCGGTTAATTTCCGCACTTTTTATTTTTAAATTTATTCTAGTTCAGCTAACTCTTCTAAAGAGATTTGGCGGATTTCAAATATAGGTTGTTTCAAAAATGAGTTCAAAGTTTTTATATCGATAAATTTTATATTATCTAGGGCAATACCCTCAATGCTGTCTTTTTCAGCATCGTAACGAATATCTGGAGTTTGTTGGATAAACTGTTTGAGTAACAGTGGACTATCGCTTAACTCCGCAAGTGGTTTGTCCATTAAGGCTTCAAACTCATAGTCCATTGCATAAATATTGGCTTCCCACGACACATCACTAAAGTTTTCATCTTGACTAGAAATGATGCTGCCAGTTTCATAGCCACTAAAATAGTCTTCTTCAGAGTTGATCCAGAGTACATAGCAGGGTTGTGATGCATCAACTTCCAATAATTGGTACCAGACAATACCTGAGATTTTAGCAAATTCAAAAGCATCATCTTCATTCAATTTAGGAATTTCACCATCATCTATATTAAAAGTTTTTCCTGTTTTTTCTAAAATTAAAGCTTCAAGTTTTTCGTAGATTGCATCATCTGCTTCACCATTGCCAATATCATAGTTACATAGTTCATCATAGTATAAGCCTTCAACGACTAATGATTTGTATGCCTTTTCAGCTTCAGCTTTATCTGTATAAATCTGCTTGATAGCCCCAGTTGAAACGCAATTTGTTAGATGCCATTCATCATTGTAAGCAAAGTCGTTTTGACGAATAACGTATTGGATATTACTCATTTTTATTTCCCCTTAAATTAAGCGATTTTCATTTTTAAGTCTTGCAGTTTGGCTGCACTTGGCGGGACGGCCATCCCATTGTCCATCCATAGCTCAAAACGCATTGGATTAAAAAAGAAGTCTGGACTAATATCAAAATCAATAAATTTAGCTTCGCTTTTTCCCATCATTGGAAGAATGGTATTGATAAACCAACTATTGTGAGTGATCAGTAAAGATTTTAGTTGTCCTGTCACTGATAATGGAGAGAGTAATGTTGCTGATAGCTTTGGATCATCAATCACATCTGAGTGGAATTTTTCGAGGCGTTTAGCTAGTCCATCTGTAGGAATATCCTGCATTGCTGCAACGAAGTCTCCAATCGTTGGAATAAAGCGGTGATGGAAATCCACTAACAGATGATCTTTTTCACAAAGATCTTTAACTTCTATGCTATTGCCAGCACTATTTTCAAAGTAATGTCCAAAAATCGGAATAATCACTTCTTGAACTCCCCAAAAAGTATGCAAGATACGATGGCGATTGTCAGTGCATAGCATTTTTGTGCTGTCGATTAGCGCATGAATATCAATATAATCTTCAAGCTCGCCCCCACGACGTTTCACTGAAATATTGGCATGTTGAACTGGATTCATTTTTACTATTTCTTGTAATCTTTTGATGTTTAAGCAGAATAGCAGTTTTTAATTTGAACGAGAATAGAGCAAATTGGTTAGGCGTTAAGTTGTGTCGTTTGTTTTATTAAAGTAAAAGTCATCATTTAACTGAATTATTTTAACCATGTATTGCTGATAGTTTGAATATATAAGTGGCGGTAGCGCTGAAGAAATTATCAAAGACTTGATTAGTAAGCAGTCTGGTTACAGATATTTATATTTGGGAGACTATCTTATTAACTCAATCCAATAGTTTCCTTTCCCTTCTGGATGAACTGCTATATACCAAAGTGATGAATCTTTAGCAT
This sequence comes from Acinetobacter sp. AG1, assembly GCF_001005525.1. Taxonomy (NCBI): domain Bacteria; kingdom Pseudomonadati; phylum Pseudomonadota; class Gammaproteobacteria; order Moraxellales; family Moraxellaceae; genus Acinetobacter; species Acinetobacter sp. AG1. The sequence continues at coordinate 6,247 of NZ_LBMZ01000124.1, forward strand.
ATACGAAAATTTGAAACCCCTGATCCTGCATTTCCTTTTTTGTACCATGATTTACAGTACTTATTTTAATTGGAATTGCACCTTGATCGCTAAAATACTTTAGGTCTGTTGGTGAAAAAGTAAAAGAGCCGTTACCTTTATTCGAGTCTAGATCATTTGTTTCAACAATATTTTTTGTACTGGGCGGTAAAATTGGAGGTAACCAACCGCGTTCAAAAGCATGTTCAACTTTCGCATGCCGCAAATCTGTAAATTTGGTTGTAACGATATCATCTGTACAACCGAGTATTAGGCTGGAAAGTAAGATTATAAATGTTCGTTGCATATATTTTGCTCAAAAATATAAGAGGAAATTATTCATTATTTTAGTGCCATTTCCCAAACCATTTCAGTCAGTTCATCCACTTTGACTTTACCATCTGGGTTATACCACGTGACCGACCAAGAAATAGAACCACCAACTAATCGACGCCAAATAAATGCATCATGTTTAACTTTTCCTTGAGCACGTAATTTTTCAATCACATTGAGCCAAACTTGCTCATATTCATTACGCATCTTTAGAAGATAGTCTTGTTTTTCTTTTGAGAGGGCAAACCACTCATGGACGAGTACGGCCATCGCCGCACCAGTATCCCCAGTAATGGAAATCAGCTCAGCTTTGATCAGATCACGTAATTGTTGCTCTGGCTCGTTTGAACGTTCGGCTGCTTCTTTTAAGCGGGCAAAGTTATAAATAATGGTTTGTTCCATGACAGTCGCTAAAATGTCATCTTTGCTTTTGAAATGATGGAAAAGACTACCTGACTGGATACCAATAAATTCACCCAATTGGCGAACTGTGGTTTTGTCATAACCTTGTTTATAAAATAGATAAGCAGCACCCAGCAATAAACGCCCACGTGGACTATCGTCAAAACATACAATTTTAGGTATTTGCTCAATTGAAGTTGCGATCATGCCAGTCCGTCTATCCTATTAAATCTAGTGAGCATTGTAACAAAATTCATTTCATGAATTGTCTTATCTTTTTATAACAAGCATTTGCTTGGATTTGTCTATTTTTGCCAATACAGCATATCATTATGTACTTTACAAACCAAGCACTTGCTTGGTAATGTTGGAGCAATTTAGAAATAACAATGAGAAAGCTCATGACAAACATCAAGCAGGATGATAATAAGGTAATCAAAATTGGGTGTGCATCAGGTTTCTGGGGGGATACCAATACAGCCGCTTTTCAGTTGGTGCATCTGAGTGATATTGATTATTTAGTCTTTGATTATTTGTCAGAAATTACCATGTCTATCATGGCAAAGGCAATGATGACCGATCCAAATCATGGTTATGCTTTAGATTTTGTTAGCCGAGTCATGTCGCCACTGATTAATAAAATTGCTGAGAAAAAAATCAAAGTCATTAGTAATGCAGGGGGGGTTAATCCTTTAGCTTGTCGTGATGCCTTACAAAAAATAATTGATGAAAAAGGATTAGATTTAAAAGTTGCTGTGGTACTTGGGGATGATGTATTACCTAAACATGCTGAGTTACAGAAACAAAATGTTCAGGAAATGTTTAATGGTGAGGCATTACCACATCATGTAGCCAGCAGTAATGCCTATTTAGGAGCGGTTGCGATCAGTGATGCCTTGGATTTAGGTGCGGATATTGTGATTACAGGTCGAGTGGTTGATTCGGCTGTGGTACTTGCACCCTTACTGCATGAATATAAATGGTCACTCGATGATTATGATAAGTTGGCTCAAGGCTCATTGGCAGGGCATGTGATTGAATGTGGTGCTCAATGTACAGGTGGTAATTTTACTGATTGGCGCTTAGTACAGGGCTTTGACAATATGGGCTTTCCAATTGTAGAAGTCAGTGCCGATGCTTCCTTTATTGTGACTAAACCACAAGGCACAGGTGGCTTAGTTTCAACAGCAACAGTCGCAGAACAAATTGTTTATGAGATTGGTAATCCGCAAGCTTATTTACTTCCTGATGTGACGGCTGATTTTAGCCAAGTTCATTTAGAGCAAATCGGTGAAGATCGAGTAAAAGTTACAGGTGCAACAGGTCGTGCACCAACGCAGCAATATAAAGTCAGTGCTACCTATGCGGATGGTTATCGTGTTTTAGTGAGTTTCTTAATCGCAGGTCGTGAAGCACCTGAAAAAGCTCAAACAATTACCAATTCAATTCTAAATAAATGTGAACGTGTGCTGGCTTTACGCTCTGTTCTACCATTTAGTGAAAAATCAATTGAAATTCTGGGTATCGAAAGTACCTATGGTCCGCATGCCAAAGTGAAAGATAGTCGTGAGGTGGTCGTCAAAATTGCTGTGAAACATATGTTTAAAGAAGCTTGTATGTTCTTTGCTTCGGAAATCGCTCAGGCATCGACGGGCATGGCACCTGCATTGGCGGGGATTGTCGGTGGTCGTCCTAAAGCTTCAGCAGTGGTGAAATTATTCTCTTTCCTAATTGATAAAGATCAAATCAAGGTTGAGGTCGATTTTGCAGGGCAACGTCATGCTGTTGAGATTCCAACAGGGCAAAAGGCAAAAGATGTTGTGCTACATCCAGTTGGTGAAGTCGCGGTTTATCAAGGTGATGAAATCGAAGTGCCTTTGATTGACGTCGCTCATGCGCGTAGTGGCGACAAGGGCAATCATAGCAATATTGGGGTGATTGCCCGTAAAGCAGAATATCTACCTTGGATTCGGGCAGCACTGACAGAAGCCAATGTTGCAGACTATATGCAACATGTATTAGACGCTGAAAAATCGAAAGTGATTCGTTATGAATTACCTGCTATGAATGCATTGAATTTTATGCTTGAAAATGCACTAGGCGGTGGTGGAATTGCCAGTTTACGGATTGATCCACAAGGTAAGGCTTTTGCTCAGCAGTTGTTAGATATGCCAGTGAAGGTACCTAGAAAACTAATAGTTTGATCACATTCGCTTAGCCTACATTTTCGCTTGCATGAGACACTGCAAGCGAAATCAGTATGTCTTTTTATAGTATGTCTAGTCCACAAGAAATGAGATAGTTATAGATTGAGTCATAGTGTTTTTGAGGTCTTGTAGGGTCTGTTCCATCTACAGCCGGAATAAAAATAACCATACCTTGCCGAGCCCGGGTCAATAGAACTCTATAAGCATTGATAAGATAGCTTTTAGTAGAGTCTTTATTAATATTTTGCCACTTTGAGCCTTTAAAACTTTGAAATTGCCAACCTTGATCATAATAAAGATTAATATCCCAAGTTACGCAGGTATAGTCGATTTCAAGCCCTTGGATATCGAACTCAGTTGCAATATCCTCTAAGTAATAAGAGGATCGAGTATCATCCTGATGATTTAGAAACCAATCAGTTGGAGATATATCATTCTTAACATAAATGCCTTCTGCTTTTAGTCTTTTAGCGCCTGAACATGCGATAAGCCCAATTCGCTCAGTACCTCTAGCTTGATTTCTTAACCAGGCTTTTGCCTTGGCTAAGTCTCTAGTGGCTTTAATTGGATAATTATGTTTAATTTCTTGATAAATTTTAGAAGCTTGATCATTTTGATTATCTAAAATAGATTGGATTAATGACGCAACTTTTTCACTTCGAAATGAGCGTATAGATGTCGATAAATGTAGATCACTTCTTTGATGCCCGTGTTCTCTGACCCAATTCGATAAATCTAAATCATTCAGGTAGGTATTTGGTTCAGCCAAAATCTTATCGGAGTAATAAATATCCCAAGCTTGATATTTTGTTTTTAGCGACTCGATCCACTCTGAGACACCAGCTTCACCAGTATTAATTTCTTGACCACCGCCGATTAAACATATAATTGTGCACCAGTCATCATGTCGATTCATCACACTGATTAGATATTCTGGTTCAGACATATCAAAGTTTGGAATTCCTTTTTTCTGTTGCATGAACTTGGAGACTTGTTCTTTTTGCCAAGCTCTTTGTGCTTCATCAAAAACAACAACTTTTTCAATCGGCGCATGAGGTGTTCTTAAATTATCATCTCTAAAATGATGAATATTTTGAATAAAAGCCTTGGCTTTTCGTTCAGCCTCTGTACGTGAAACTCTCTGGCCACTTTTTTTAGCAGATTCTACTGAGTCTCTGGTTAAAGCTTCTCTCAATACATCTACTAACGGACCATTGCCAGATAAAAATACTGAATGTTCTGATTCATCTGTTTTAAGTCGCTCATTCGCGATATTTAGACCCGCAAGAGTTTTCCCGGCCCCGGGAACACCTGTCAAAAAGCAGATTGATTTTTTATGTTGGGTTTTAGAGTCTTCGATAATTTTATTTATTAAATGAGAGGTATTTGATAGGTTAATTGTACCAGCATCACTCCTTGAAATTTCTTTAACACTATGACCTTTATATAAGGCTTGAGCAGCCTCAATAATCGTTGGTGTCGGCTTATAAACGCTATTTTCCCAACTATGAATATCTAAGCTTTCTGTAGTTTTTGCTTGGTCTAAAATTTGAAGCAATATCTCTTTGAAATTTTCTTTATTACATAAAATGCAAGTTGTCAGGTTCAATGAATCATTGATATTAGAGGGTTTACTTGGAGCATTTGTAGCAATCAGAATGGGGACAATCGTTTTATTATGGCTGCCTTCATGAAAATTCTGTAAGTCGAGGCAATAGTCGATTGTCTGATTCTGAGCATAGTTTGAATAACTTCTGTCACCTACTTTGAACTCGATTACGAAAATCAAATTATTAATAATTAAAATGTTATCTACTCGTTTTCCCATTCTGGGGATAGAAAACTCGAAATATAAATGTCCACAAACATCATTAAGCTCTTGTTGTAGAAATTCAATTTGTTCTAGCCAAGCATTTTTCTGCAAATCTTCTAAATCATGTTGATGATGGCGTGCCAGTTGTCCAAAAATTGTATTTTTATTTTCGTTTAAAAAAGAATCTATCGAACTTTGATAATAACTTGTATTCATTGTGAGTTTTTAAATTTTAAAAATCTTAGATTGAACAATATCTTAGCATCAAAAATAATCAATTACTTAAAATACTACGACTTCTGCTCTAAGTCACAATATGTACTTTACAAACCAAGCACTTGCTTGGTAGTGTATAGGCATTCAAAAATAATACATGAATGGATCTTATCAAAATGGCTTACCAATCAATTTTCAGAGCAGATGCATTTACTGACAAAGTGATTATCGTGACAGGCGGAGGTTCGGGTATTGGCCGTTGTACCGCACATGAACTAGCATCTTTGGGTGCACAAGTGGTGATTACAGGGCGAAAAATTGAAAAGCTAGAAAAAGTCAGCCAAGAAATTTTAGAGGATGGCGGCAAAGTCCATTTCATCGTTTGTGATAACCGTGATGAAGAACAAGTCAAAAACATGATTGCTGAAGTGATTGAAAAATTTGGCAAGCTCGATGGTTTAGTGAATAACGCAGGTGGGCAATTTCCATCTGCACTTGAAAGTATTTCTGCCAATGGCTTTGATGCTGTAGTACGTAATAACCTGCATTCAACTTTTTACCTGATGCGTGAAGCCTATAACCAATGGATGGCAAAACACGGCGGTAGCATTGTCAATATGGCTGCTGATATGTGGGGCGGTATGCCAGGAATGGGGCATTCTGGTGCAGCACGTTCAGGTGTGGATAACCTGACCAAAACCGCTTCAGTTGAATGGGGACGTTCAGGCGTTCGGGTTAATTGTGTCGCGCCAGGCTGGATTATTTCTTCCGGTATGGATAACTACAGTGGTGACTTTGCCAAATTTATTATTCCAAGTTTGGCAGGTAATGTACCGTTAAAACGCATGGGTACAGAGTCGGAAATTTCTTCAGCGATTTGTTACTTACTGTCTGATGCTGCTGCATTTGTTTCGGGTGTGACCTTAAGAGTTGATGGTGCTGCTTCACAAGGAACAAGGATGTATCCACTGGCAGATGCAACCAATAGCCAGTCTTTTAATGGCTTCCATCGAGCATTTATTCCTGATGTACTCAAAGACCAGATTGGAAACGCAGAGCAACAATCTGCACAAGCGCAAGATGCAAATAAGGATTAAATCATGACTATTCTTCAATCTGAAATTGCAGTCGGTAGTGAACAATATCAACAAAATAGAGATGCCTTATTAAGCCAAATTGTAGAAGTGCGTGCCGTACAGCAAAAAGGCATTGATAAGTCTTATGCAGCAAAACCAAAGTTTGATAAGAAAGGCAAAATTCTTCCACACGAACGTGTACGTTTACTGCTTGATGCTGATTCACCTTTCGTGGAGTTATGTGGTCTAGTTGGCTATAACATGCATGATGATAAAGATGGCTCTGAAGCGGGTGGGGGTATTATTGCGGGAATTGGTTTTGTCAGTGGCGTTCGTGCTTTGGTCACTGCCAGTAATAGTGCAATCAAAGGCGGCACCATGTCACCGATGGGTGTACAAAAAACCTTACGCTTGCAAAAGATTGCGCTTGAACAAAAATTACCGATTGTGACATTGACCGAAAGTGGCGGCGCAAATTTAAATTATGCAGCCGAAGTGTTTACTTATGGTGGTATGACTTTTGCCAATCAAGCACGAATGTCTGCTGCAGGAATTCCACAAATATCAGTTGTGCATGGTAATGCCACCGCAGGTGGTGCATATCAACCAGGTCTATCTGACTATGTGATTGCCGTCCGTAAGCAAACAGAAATGTTATTGGCTGGTCCCCCATTATTGTTAGCAGCAACAGGTGAAGTGGCAACGGCTGAGGAACTCGGTGGTGCTGAAATGCATACGCAGGTTTCTGGTGTAGCTGAATATTTAGCTGAAAATGATGCTGATGGCATTCGTATTGCTCGTGAAATTTTTGGGCATTTAAACTGGAAAGAACAAACCAAAAGTCTCGATCAGGATTATAAAGAACCTCGTTACTCAGCCGAGGAATTGTTAGGCATTATTCCGCAAGATCCGAAGCAACCTTTGGATATGAAAGAAATCGTGGCGCGGATTATTGATGATTCAGACTTTTTAGAATTTAAACAAGAATATGATGCGCTTACTGTTTGCGGTTGGGCAAAAATGGGTGGGGTACATATTGGAATTATCACCAATAATGGACCAATCACACCACAAGGAGCGGTTAAAGCCGCACAGTTTATTCATCTTTGTGAACAAACCCAACGACCACTTTTATTCTTGCATAACACCACGGGTTTTATGGTCGGAACGGATGCTGAACAAAACGGCATTATTAAGCATGGTTCTAAGCTGATCCAAGCGGTTGCCAACGCGACTGTACCCAAAATCTCGATCATTGTTGCTGGTTCTTATGGAGCAGGTAACTACGCCATGTGTGGACGTAGTTTATCGCCTAACTTTATCTTTGCTTGGCCAAATTCGCACGTAGCGGTGATGGGTTCAGCACAGGCAGGAAAAGTGTTGCGTATCGTGGCTGAGGGTAAACAGAAAGCTTCAGGCATGGAACCGAATCCACAGATGTTGGATTTTCTAGAACAAAGTACTTCGATGAAATTGGAACAGCAATCGACCGCTTTATTTAATACAGCGATGTTACATGACGATGGCATTATCGATCCTAGAGACACGCGTAAGGTATTGATCTTCCTGTTACAGACCATTTATGAAGCACAGCAACGCGAGTTAAATCCAACTCGTTTTGGTGTATCACGTTTCTAATTCAACACAAAATTTAGTCAATAAAAATATTTAGGACAGAACTATGAAATTTACCGCAGAGCATGAAGCATTACGCCGTACCGCACGTCAGTTTGTAGAAAACGAACTTAATCCATTTATTCCAGAATGGGAAGCCGCGGGACGTTTTCCGATCCATGAAGTCTTTAAGAAAATGGCGGATTTAGGTTTGCTAGGTATTTGTAAGCCCGAAGAAAATGGTGGTTTGGGTTTAGATTATTCGTATAACCTTGTGGTGGCAGAAGAATTGGGGCGTGCAGCATGTGGTGGTGTGCCTCTAGCGATTGGTGTACAAACTGATATGGCAACACCCGCACTTGCTCGTTTTGGTAGTAAAGAACTGAGAGAAGAGTTTCTGAATCCTGCGATTCGTGGTGAATATGTGGCATCAATTGCAGTTTCAGAAGTGCATGCAGGTTCAGATGTTGCAGCGGTTAAAACCACCGCAAAAAAAGATGGTGATGATTATGTGATTAATGGCAGCAAAATGTGGATTACTAATTCACTGCAAGCGGACTTCTTCTGCTTACTTGCCAATACTTCTGATGACAAACCGCATGTTAATAAATCGATGATCATTGTTCCTGCGAAGACTGCAGGCATTAGTTTTTCAGAACCATTGAATAAGCTAGGAATGCGCTCCACCACAACGGCTCAAGTTTATTTTGATAATGTTCGTGTACCACAGCGCAATCTTGTGGGTGCTGAGGGTATGGGCTTCATGATGCAGATGATGCAGTTTCAGGAAGAACGTATGTGGGCATGTGCAAATGCTGTCGGTGGTTTGGAAAATGTGATTCAACAAACCATTGATTACACTAAAGAACGGACGACATTTGGTCAGCCACTCATCAATAACCAATATGTACATTTCCGTTTTGCTGAATTGATGACTGAAGTTGAAGCGTTAAAAGCTTTAACTTATCAAGCCTGTGAACAACATATCGCAGGAGAAAATGTAACGATGATCGCTTCGATGGCAAAGCTTAAAGCAGGGCGCTTAACTCGAGAAGTTGCAGATAGCTGCCTACAATATTGGGGTGGAAATGGCTTTATGTGGGAGAACCCTGCATCACAGTTGTATCGTGATGGACGTCTAGGTTCGATTGGCGGTGGTGCAGATGAAATTATGCTCGGAATCATCTGTAAATTGATGGATATTTTGCCGAAGAAACAGAAAAACTAGGAGAAGAAAAATGACACTTTCAACTTCTCTTACTGACTTACAAGTGGATGAAAGCATCCAACTTGAACAACAAGGCAGTATTTTAACGCTGTGGCTGAATCGACCTGAAAGCCGTAATGCCATGAGCTTGAACATGGTCAATGCCATTCAACAGGTCTTTGCTCATATTGCTGACGATGTTTCGATTCGCGCGGTGATTTTACGTGGTAAAGGTGGTCATTTCTGTGCAGGTGGTGACATTAAGGATATGGCTGCATTACGCATTGAATCAGCCAATGCAGGAAGCTTACAGCCTTATGTTGATTTTAACCGTCGTTTTGGTGCCATGATTGAACAAGTTGATCAAGCTCCGCAAACGGTTGTTGCAATTTTAGAAGGGGCAGTGCTCGGCGGTGGCTTTGGTTTAGCATGTGTCTCTGATATAGCGATTAGTCATGATAATGCTCAATTTGGCTTACCTGAAACAGGACTTGGGGTGTTACCTGCACAAATTGCACCGTTCGTAGTGAAACGGATTGGGTTGACCCAAGCGCGTCGTTTGGCGTTGTTAGGTTCACGTTTTAATGGTGAGACTGCGCAGAAGTTAGGTGTGATACATGAAGTTGTGCGTGATGATATTGAGCTTGAGCAATTGCTTGCTGATACCATTCAACAGATCAAACGTGCTGCGCCGTTGGCATCTCGAAACACCAAAGCATTACTACATCGAACTTTAAATGAGCCTCTTGATTCTTTACTTGATGCTGCTGCACAGCAGTTTGCTCAAGCCGTTGGCGGATTAGAGGGTCAAGAAGGAACGATGGCATTTATTCAAAAACGTTTACCAAATTGGACTGAGCAATAATGAAATTTTCAAAAGTTTTAGTCGCAAATCGTGGTGAAATCGCAGTTCGAGTGATGCAAACAGCGAAAGCGATGGGCTATCAGACAGTTGCTGTATATTCAGATGCAGATGCCAATGCTCGCCATGTTCAAGTTGCCGATGAGGCGGTTTATATCGGTGCATCTAAAGTTTCAGAATCTTATTTGTCGATCACCAATATTATTGAAGCCTGCAAAAAGACAGGCGCCGATGCTGTTCATCCTGGTTATGGGTTTTTATCTGAAAATACCGATTTTGCCCAAGCTTCTAGCGACAACGGTATCATCTTTATTGGGCCAAACGCCGCTGCGATTCATCTCATGGGAAGTAAGCGCTTATCTAAAATTGCCATGATTGATGCAGGTGTACCGTGTGTACCTGGTTATGAGGGTGATCAGCAAGATATTGAATACTTGGCTGAGCAAGCGGAAAAAATTGGTTTCCCATTGATGGTCAAAGCATCTGCTGGTGGTGGTGGGCGTGGTATGCGCTTGGTTCACCAGTCTGCTGATTTACTCGAAGCTTTAAAAACAGCGCGTTCAGAAGCCGAAAATGCATTTGGTTCTGGTGAGCTGATTATTGAAAAAGCGGTGATTGCACCTCGTCATGTGGAAATCCAAGTGTTTGGTGACACACATGGCAACTATGTTTATCTATTTGAACGAGATTGTTCAATTCAACGCCGTCATCAAAAAGTGGTGGAAGAAGCACCATGCCCAGTAATGACATCTGAGTTACGCCAAAAAATGGGAGAAGCTGCGGTGGCGGCAGCAAAATCCTGTGATTATATCGGCGCAGGTACGGTTGAATTTTTACTGGATCAGTCTGGCGAGTTTTATTTCCTTGAAATGAATACTCGTTTACAAGTTGAGCATCCTGTGACAGAAATGATTACGGGACTAGATTTGGTCGAATGGCAACTCCGTGTCGCCAATGGTGAAACTCTACCCTTGCAGCAGCATGAACTTAGTTTAAATGGACATGCGATCGAAGTGCGGTTATACGCAGAAGATCCACGTCAAGATTTCTTACCACAAACGGGAAAAGTATTACGTTGGCAGCCTGCGGCGTTGCCTAATGTCCGTATTGATCATGGCATGTTAGAGGCGGGTGAAATTAGCCCATTCTATGATCCGATGGTGGCGAAGGTGATTGCCTATGGTAAAACCCGTGAAGATGCCATTCGTCTATTAGCGCGTGCTGTTGATGATTGTGTATTGCTTGGTATAAATAGCAATAAACAATTTTTGGTAAATTTATTGCGTCATCCGATTATTGTGGCGGGTGATACCAATACTGCATTTATCCAGCAGCATTTTCAGGATGATGTCAGCCTACATCAACAAGTTCTAACTCTTGAAAGTCTAGCGATTGCAGCAACACTATTTGCGCAACACAAGGCTTCAAAAACGGCATGGCAAACAGGTATTGCAACGCCGCTACCATTAAAGCTGAAATGTGCAGATCAACAACTGTCACTACAAGTCGAAATGGATCAACAACAAGTTACCGTGCGATTATGTGAGCAGCACTGTACGATTCAGGTTGTAGAAATAAGCGATACTCAGATCATCTATAACGTTGATGGCGTTCGCCGTAAATTGAGTTATGTACTTGATCAAAATCAACTCTATTTAGATACAGCGAATGGTAATTTAGTGATTGAAAATATCACCTATGCCGCACCTGAAGCTGCTGAAGTGGTAGGGGATGGTAAAATCCGTGCGCCGATGGATGGGGCGATTGTGAATCTATTGGTTAATGCTGGAGACACGGTTGTTAAGGGACAAACCTTATTGATCTTGGAGGCCATGAAAATCCAGCAACAAATCAAATCGGATGTTGACGGCGTGGTAGATGAGTTGATTGGTCAAATTGGACAACAAGTGAAAAAACGACAATTATTATTAAATGTCGCGATTGCATAAAATGTGTAAATTAAAAAGCTAGGTTCTAAGCCTAGCTTTTTAATAGCCTTTCAACCGCGACCAATGAGTGTGTGGAATTTCCTTTTAATTCTTGGGTTGCAAATTCAGCTAGTGCTTGTTCATGTGCCAATAAGTATCGAAGAAATTCTTGAGTCGTTGCATCGGCATGTTGATTCATTCGCTCAAATGTTTCCATAAAAGGTTTTGTACCTCGTTTGAGTAAATGCATCGCAACTTTCCACGGAAGCTTTGCCATCGCGATACCTGATGCTTTCGCTTGCAACTTAATGTGTGGTCGAATTGAGGCAGTGTGACCCTGTTGCGCTAAGAAATCTTCTAACCTTTGAAGTGTTTGAGTTTCCAGTTGTGCCAATGTTTTCCATTTTTGCTGTTGTTCTATAGAACGAGCATGTTGAGCAGCATTCAGAAAAATTAATTCTCCTAAGATTTCTGATTCCAATGCAATATTTAAGTCATGTTGAAATTCTGGATAGTTCATTCCTTTGATTTCCATCAATAATCTTAGTTTTCCTTCTTATAAATACCACATATTTGTTTAAAACGTATATTCAACCATCCGTGTTCATGATACAGAAGGTTGTAAAAATGATGATTAAGAAAACATTTTGAGACGTAAATCTTGCAAACGGGTTTCATATTGTTTTTGCCATTCTGCATCAGAAAGCTGCGATTTTAATGGCTGCATTTCTTGTTGGAGCTGTTGCACGGCTTGCTGATATTGATTGACCTGCTGCTGCTGTTGAACTTCACGTTGATCACGAAGTTGAATATCGTGTCGTTCTTGTTCGGTTAAATACTGCTGCTGCAATTTTTGTTTCAAACTTGCAATCTCAGCAGGATTATTTGAACTTTGATTCAGTAATTGAATCGCTTGTTCATAAAGCCCCATTTTGCTTTCCTGTTTCGTTGCATCAGGATATTGACGCTGTAATGCCTCAAAAGCTTTTAGACGCTGTTCCGCACTCAGATTTTGATTCTGAGCCAAATCATTATAGGCAAAACGATAGTCTGCATAATTACGTTCTTGCCCAAAGCCAAGCATCGCTTCGGCTTGCCCTAAAGTCTGTTCTCTGAGTTTCCACAATGCCTCGAAACGTTGTTTAGGCGATAAAGATGTCGATAAGACTGTACTTTGCATTTGTTGCTCATATTGCGGCATACGCTTTAGTAAATTTTCAACTAAATGCGCAAACGCTTGATCAGGATAATTGGCTAATGCTTTTGCTAAAGCTGCATTGCAATCAGTCACTGTACAATTCGCCTTAAAATTATTAAGGAATTCTGTGATATTGCCAGGCTGCTGCTGTAATACTTTCAGTTGCTTTAATAAAGCGTCTTGCAGCAATTCATCCTTATTTTTATTTGACATATTTGCATCGTTCATCTGTATAGATGAATTTTCAGATGATGAGGTGGATTTGGTTTGCTGAATTGCAGCGGAAGAGGCGGTGCTCTTCCAAACTACAATTCCGACCAAGACCACTAAAACAATAATAATTGTCAGCAATAGTCTTTTATTCATACAGCATCCTGCTTATGGACTGTAATTAAATTGTCCCATTACAGGGAAATGGTCTGAGAGATCCCAAGTCATGTACAAAGGATCTGCTGTGGTACGTAAAATACGCACATCGTTACGAGATTGTGTCGGTTGGCGATGTGTATTTGAAGCCACCACATAATCTAAATATTCAACGGCTGTGCCACCTGAACCAGCCGCACCTGCTAATTTATTGACACGTGGATCAAATGTCGATGCGGTATAACCTGTACTTGGCGCTGCTGTTGCGTTGAGATTAGTCAGCATATTTTGATAATCTTGAGGCCATAACAACTTATTGACATTGAAATCACCGCCCATCAACACTGCATCAAAACTTGGAATATTTTGTTGATTGACTAACTGGCGAATTTGCTGGAATTGGACTTGGCGAAGGGCACGTGCTTCATCGGTATCAAATGATGCAGTGTGTGTTGAAGTCACATGATAAGCTTTACCATTTTTAATGATTTCAGCATACAACACGCCTTTATCAGCAAAACAATCCGTTCCTGTACAGTCTGGATAGATTAATTGTGCGGTTTTCACGATTGGGTAGCGGCTAATGATCACGAGACCACTATCAAATAAGTTATAACCTGAACCCACTGGAATATGTGTTTGATATGGATATTGTTGAGCGAGTTGATTCAGCATACCTGTACGAGAAGAAGCAAAAGCTTCTTGCATCATAATCACATCATAACCATTTAAATGATTTGGTAACTCAGCCAAACGTTCACTGATCTTGCTTGCGACCATTGGCAGAGCATATACATTATAAGTCAGTACTTTTAATTCATCTGCACTGCTAGAAACAGGCTCTTGCACTGTATTTTGATGAATCGTGTAATGGAAATCATCATAGCCTCCAGTATATTCAGCTTTTACTGCGGCTTGTGCGGATAAACCAGCGTAAGTTGTATTGATTCGATGAATATCACGGTCTGAATACCATGGTGAAGTAGTGGTCGCCGTTTGAATACCATGCTTAATCGTACTACCAGACCAAGTTCCCGTCATTGTTTGTTTCAACGTGACTTGAGAATTACCTGTACTTACAACTGTATCGAAATTATAGGTTTTTCCTGATTTTAGACCCGTATAGCGATTGATACGAAGTACGCGTTTAGTTTCGTATGGTGCAATTTGAGTTGCTTCCTGCGCCCATTCATTGCCTTGTTGTAAAATATGTGTACCTGTTTGACTGATTTGAACAGAAACAGTTTGTGGTGTGGTATTGGTCACAAATACATAAGAATCAGCAACTGCATCTTGCGAAGCAAGACCTCCTAAAAGCAGTGCAAACCCTGCGCCAAACTTTAAGCTTCTCAGCCCCATAATACATCTCTCCATAGTGCATAATGATAAATAAACAAAGGACAACCAATAATTATAAAATATTCATTTTCGAAAATTTAATGATTGTTATTTGTTCGAAATTCATAATAATGAAAATATATTGCCAACGCATGTAAAAAAACAACCATTTATCTGAACTTATTGATAATTGATTCATTTTAAACTTTGTAAATGTGATTTTTGTCAAATAAGTGCGTAAATAAATGATTTATTTTGGTGCTATTTTTTTCTTTATTGAAAAAATAGTGTTTTTTATTTCTATGAAAAAAATTTTTATAAAAATATATAAGTAAAAATTAAGAAAGTGAATGCATAAATTTATCAATGGGATTTTTTAATCATATGGATAGAGCAGGTGAGTGAGGAGAGTATCTTCGATTTTGAAAATAAAAATCTGAAAGTGCATCTCACTTTCAGATTTTTTAGAAGAAAAATTAAGCTTGATCTGCATCCATAATCGCTGCACTAGCCTGTTTTAAGCTATAAAGTAATTGTCCTAAAAGAACGTCTTTATTACTTAATGTCACCATCACCATCGGATGGTGTGGTGCAGGAATCGAAGTCAGGATTGCTTTACCATTTTCAGCATCAAGCGTGATACTCTGACATCCATTTAATTGAATTTCATTTAAAAATGCACTAACCATCGCTAAAATTGAACTACTTACAGCAGCTAACTTAGTGCTGTTATAAGGATTCTTTTTATAGATTGATGCCAATTCAAAGCCATCCGTAGAACAAAGCATAATGTAATCAATACCACGGATATTCGTTAAAATGTCATTCGCCTGTGTTTTTGCTAATTGAATGAGTTCTTTTGGCGCAGTGCGTTGTTGGCTTGGGATACTGAACATAATTTTTCTCTTTATTAAAGTTATTAAGTCATTTAGTTCGTTGCTTTAAGATTGACTTCCAAGGCTGCAATTAAGGATTCAACCATCAGCAATATGTGTTCTTGTTTTCGGGCATCGATAAAAAACAAAGGGTATTGATATTCATTTTGAATCAACCAATCTCTATAAATTGAAGTTGGTTGACCTTTGTTCTCATCAATATGAGTAATACCAATTGATATATTTTTTGTATAGTCTTTAAATGTATCTAAATATCCCTCAAGTTCATCAAGTGGGAGTTTACTATTATGATCTACTAAAATAATAACACCAAGAGCACCTTGGCAAATCACTGGCCATATAAAATCAAAACGGGCTTGACCAGGTGTGCCATATAGTCCGATTTTGACACCATCATCTAAGGTAATTTCACCATAATCAATGCCAACAGTAGTTTGCATTTTATTATGAGCCTGACTATCTGTATTGAATGCTTCAGTTGCGAGTACTGGAACTTCAGAAAGTGATCTTATCGCTTCAGTTTTTCCAGCACCCATACTTCCAGCAAATACAATCTTATATTGTTGTAAAATCATATAATTCCTTAAAGCCCAAATCGGCGTCTAATTTTGCCGAAAAATTTATTAAAAAAGTTGTGTTCTTCAACAGGCTGTTCGGCTGCTTCTGATTTCAAATAATGACTTTCTGTTGCTGGAATAATGTCTCCATTATTTGAAATGATGCAGGCAGCAATAAATTGTTGAACCGTTTGAATTGGGATTTTTAATTGCGTTGCGACTTGTGAAAGTTGGGCTCCTTGTATAAAACATGCTGAAAGCAAAAGTGTAATTTTTCGATCCGCACTTTGACTAGGTTGAGGCCAATGTTCAATTTTAAAATATTCATTTTCATTCGGCGCAAGTCTTTGAAACTCTAAAGAATGCCAAAATAAATTCCATAACCAATCCTGTAAGTCATATTCAACTTTACGAGAAACTTTTGTGAAATCAAAAGTGGTTGCAAATTCATATTTAAAGCTATGATTGGTTTGCGTGTGTATGCGAGTTGGTTCTAACCATGCAATCTGACTACGCGTATCAATAATCGCTAAAGTCCCATGATCATCAAAAAGATGAAGACGAGCATTTTCAGGGTTTAGCATATCCTTTAAAAACTTTTCACTTACAGCGTTATGATTAGATAAAGAATCTTTTTTAGGTTGTTGATTAGAAATATAACTTAGCAATCTAAGCTGTATCCAATTTTTTAAGGCATCCGTTTGTTGAAAGGGGAGGTAGAGTGTGTTGTCCTCCTCGATTTGGCAAGAACCTTGCCCCTTAGAAATTTTTAAACATGGTAATTGTTTTTGTTGAATAATACGTTGGATACCTTCGGTATCAAAAAAGTTTTCATTTATTAATAATAAATCGAGATTTGGGTCTGAAATATTGATCCAGTTGATGCCAAACTCATTAGGTATTGTTTTTCTAAGTTCTATTTTTAGTTCATCTGAAACTTTTAAACTTATACCTGAAATTGCGATATTAATGCAATGTCCATTCATAGTATCACTTTAATGTTTTATAAAATATTGGACTGCACGAAATTATACTTTTACTTAAGAATGATAATAGACCTCCTATATAATTCTAATTTTTATAATTAAAATAAATATAAGAAGTCTAATTTTTAAAAAATCTTAAGATTTTAATTAAGCAAAGTCTAATTCTTTTTCGAACGTTTTTAATTCGTGGCGTGCCATTGCTAAGTTTGATTTGCTACGATCTAATACAAGGTAAAGAAATAAATTTCCGTTACTCTCTAATGGTCGAATTAAGTGATATGCTTTACCAAGTGTAATTAGAATATCTTCAATATCATCATTAAGTTTGAGTGAGTTTGCAACACGACGTTTTGCGCGAATCACTTCAGTGTTACCTGCTGCTGCTAATTCTAAGTCAATTGCGCCCCCGCCTTGAGTTGCAAGCGCTAAGCCACTTTCAGTGTCTACTAATGCCGCTGCCACAAAACCATCAATATTTGTCAAGCTTTCTAGTGAAATTTTAGCCATGATATTATCTCTACTTATGCATCTTTGTTTATGAATTTATATTCCCTGCTTTTGTTTTAGATTATTTTTCAAAAGCAGTTGATATCATTATAGGAAACTCTTTTATTAAATCAATAATACTTAAACACACTTAAAATAATAGAATTGGTAATAAATGACAGTTTTTGTCAAAAAAATAAATCAAAATCGTATATAAAAGTGTATTTTAAAAAAATATTGTGATTTTTATCACAAATACAGGGTGATTTTAATTATTTTTTTGATTGTAAATAAATGTAAATCTTTATAATTATATAGCTTTTCTTATTTTAGTATGATTTAAATATCTGTAAATGTTTGATAAAGAAAGTAATATACTTTCTTTATCATTTTTTAATATGCTTAAATAGTCGTCAGCTGAATGTAGCTGCAATATAAAAATAATAAAATAATAAGTGCTGTTACAGGTGCAATAATAAAAGACCATGTCGGTGTGGTTGGTTCTGGAGTTGAAATTTCTTCAGTATGTTGTGCTTGATGTACCATTTGATTAAATTCCTGTATCGTTGTTTCTAGAGAAACTTCTTGCTGTATGATGGGTTTTGAACCTAAAAGTTCAGTGAGTTGGTTGGTTGACCAAACCCAGTCTTCTGCTTGTCCAGATAGATGTTCTATTTGACCTAAGAGAAGCTCACTTATACCTGTTTGACCAAAGCTACCTGTTTGGTCTAATTGATTTAATTCTGCGAATTGTAAAGTGAGTATTTCTGAAATACTTGACTCTAACTCAGAAGCGCTTAAAGCGGATTGATTATATGCAGAGGTTGTAAGATGTCTAGCTATTCCTTGGATATAAAGGGGATCAGATGCTTTTATTTCCTGATAAAGTTTTTGATTATCTTTTTTCCAAAGACTGATCAACTGTCCAAGAGCAAGCATATTAACTTCATCAATAAAATAAAGTCTTTCTTTTGATGAATATTGATCAAAGAGCTGTGGTTTTTGAATTTTAATTTGTTCAGAAAAGTATTGAACTAAGTCAAATGCCATCGTGCATTTCCTCGCTTTTAATCTAGAATCCTGAGAGAAGGTTTTTTCTTATTCGGTTCGGCTTCTTGCTTTTTATCTTCTATTGGAGTTTCGATAGTCTCTTGAATAACGCCATATTCACTTGGATCAAAAAATAAACCTTGTCCATTTTCTCTAGCATAGAGCCCTAAAACAGCGCGAATAGGTACATAAATATCTTTTGCAACTCCACCGAAACGAGCTGAAAATGAAATAGCATCATTATCCATATGAAATTGATGGATTGCATGTGGTGCTAGATTTAAAACGATTTGTCCATCTTTTACAAATTGTTGAGGAACATCTGTGTGTTGTTGTGTTGCATCAACGAGTAAATAAGGCGTCAATTGGTTATCACAAATCCATTCATAAATGGCACGTGCAAGATAAGGGCGTGTGGGCGTAACATTTAATTGATCTGACATAATTTACAAGCTTATTTAATCATAGGAATTAAATCATTGTAGCTGTTTTTTTCTTGAGCTGTCATTGATTTAATGAAAGATGGGCGACTGAAAACACGATGACAATATAAAAAAATAGGTCGGCAATGTTGCGGTGGAAGTTCAATTCCCATACTTTTTAATCTGAGAAAAATTGGTGCGAGCATACAATCTAAGATTGAAAATGTCTCAGACATAAAAAAAGGAAAATGTTGAAATAATGGGGTAAGTGAAATAAGCGTATCTCTAAGTTCTTTCTGGGCTTTTTGTTTTTCTTGTGGGTTCAGGGTATCGGCATGTCTAAGCATTTGATCTGCAAGCTTGAACCAATCTTGTTCAAAACGCCAAATATATTGACGTTGCTCCGCTCTGGCCATTGGAGCATCCGCATAAAGCTTATTTTGACGATAGCGATCATCCAAATATTCACTAATGATATTTGGTGAAAAAAGTTTTAGATTTTGTTCAATCAACATAGGAAGTTGATTGTAGGGGTTGAGATCAGCTAAATCTTCATCTTCATGATCGGTGATAATCAGATGATATTTAATCTGCTTTTCAGCGAGTAAAAAACGAATCCAGTGTGAACGGAAATCATCAGCATGACTATAAAGTGTAATGCCCTGAACTGGGGTCGTTTCAACAGATGACATATCACAAAGCTAATCAAGTAAACGGTTTAGCATACTAAAAAAATATAAGAAAAGCATCTTAGAAGTATGTAGATCTATATAAATAAAAAACCTCGGATAAATCCGAGGTTTTTTGTCCAATTCGTAAAACGATTAACGTTTAGAGAATTGAGGACGTTTACGCGCTTTACGTAAACCAAGTTTCTTACGTTCAACTTCACGAGCATCACGAGTAACGAAACCAGCTTGACGAAGAGCAGGTTTTAAAGTTTCGTCAGCAGCGATCAATGCACGAGTAATACCGTGACGGATAGCGCCAGCTTGACCACCAATACCACCACCTTTAACAGTGATGTAAAGGTCAAATTTTTCAGTAACTTCTAAAAGCTCTAAAGGCTGACGTACAACCATACGAGCAGTTTCACGACCGAAATATTGCTCTAAAGTACGATTGTTGATTACGAGTTTGCCTGTACCAGCTGATAAGAAAACACGTGCAGTTGCGGTCTTACGGCGACCTGTACCATAGTTAGTAGCCATGTGCTGTATCCCTTAGATGTCCAAAACTTGTGGCTGTTGAGCAGTATGAGGATGCTCGCTACCAGCGTACACTTTCATTTTTTTGATCATTGCATAACCAAGAGGACCTTTTGGTAACATACCTTTAACAGCTTTTTCTAAAACTGCTTCAGGTTTGTGAGCGATTAACTTTTCAAAGTTAGTCTCACGGATACCACCAGGGAAACCAGTATGGCGATAATATTTCTTATCAAGTGATTTATTACCAGTCACTTGAACGTGTTCAGCATTGATCACAACGATGTAGTCACCAGTGTCAACGTGAGGAGTATAAGAAGTTTTGTGCTTACCGCGTAAACGACGAGCGATTTCAGTCGCAAGGCGACCTAAAGTTTTGCCAGAAGCATCAACAACATACCAGTCGTGTTGAACTTCAGCAGGCTTAGCGCTGAGAGTTTTCATTAACCACTACCTATTATAGTTGGTTTGAGCAAGGAATCGCCCAAACAAAAGGAGACCGAATTCTATATGAATTTATAAAATCACACAAGAACAATTCATTGTTAATGTCATATTTTGCTGCAATGTGACTGATTTTGTAACTATATCGCCGTTAATTTTGAGCTACATTTTTTGGCTTGAGAGGCGATGGTATTTGACCTATCATTTTTGAATTAATTATTTGAAATAAGTAGAAGTATTTACCTCTTCTTTTGGGGAATTTGATGAAACTGTCGTTTTCTACAAACATTATTGTAGTTGCTATTTGCGTAATAGCTTGTTCTACACAAGCGAATGCACGACGCCTCTACAAATGGGTCGATCAAGGCAGTGTAACCAATTATTCTGAATTTCAGCCCAAAGAAGGTACAAGTCGTAAAGTTGAAGTTTTGGAAAGTCGCGGTGAGCATGTTGATCCAGCAATGATGGTCACTGCTGAAATGAAACCGATTGAAATACCAGATGATCAAACAAATCCCTTGGCGCAACCCTCAAGTTCTTCAGTGCAAGCAAATGCTCCTGTGCATCAACAATCATCGCAGACGGTAGTAAAACAAGGTGCTATCGCTTCTCCTTATACTTCTCATCCAGTAAATACAGCTCCATTACCAGAGAAGAAAGAACCACAACTCGTACAGCAGCCGCAACCTACAGAGAAAAAAGAGCCGATTGCAAATCCATTTATAGAGAAGCCGAGTAGTGCTGTGGTTGCTGCGGTAGAAAAGAAAGAAGAGGCGGTGGTTGTTCAACCTGAGAAAAAGGTACAACCAAAAATTAACCCGTGGACACGTCAAGTTGAATTTGTACCTTCTAATCTAGTGCCTGAAAATTTGCCTAAAGCGAAAAAGCCTTAAAATTTTTAAATTGTTCAGTATTTAATTTTATTCTCTTTCTTGATTGCTTCTTATCTAGGAGGGCGCGCTGAGAGAGAATAGAATTTGATAGATAATCATTTCAAGTGCTTCATCAGCATTATGTTGTAGCATTTAATCGCTCTAATGTTATTCCAATTGATTTTCTTTAGTCGCATTTAAATTCTGTTTTTATAGTTTATGTAGCTGTATTTATTAATAAAAATAAATTTATTTAATTTATTATTTATCAGCTTGTAAATTTACATTTCATATTTTTCCATAAAACTTTTGCTTATATGGGAGTGGATTGTTTTTTATTGGTGTTGGTTTGTCTATTGGATGTTTAGCCAATCTTATGGGCATACACAAAACTTTCTAAATAAAAAACTTTCGGTAAACTATAATGTAATGCTTAAATTGGAATTGGTGAGTCATGTTGCCTTTGTATGTCACTTCTGGCGAGCCAGCCGGAATTGGACCAGATATTTGTCTAAGTCTAGCAAACCGTGTTGATGAGCGACCGATCGTTATTTTGGCTGATATCCAAATGTTGCAGCAGCGCGCCAAACAGTTAAATATTGATGTTGAACTTATTCCATTTCAAGGTGAGAAAAAGTCGAGTTTAGCAGGGCAGCTTTTCGTTGAGCATGTGCCTTTAGCAAAACCTGTTATTCTAGGTCAGTTAGATTCAGCCAATGCTGCTTATGTGTTAGAGCAATTGCGTCGTTCAGCTGACTATGCGATGTCGGGGCGGAGTGTAGGGGTTGCTACAGCGCCAGTGCAAAAGTCGATTATTAATGATGCAGGTATTCTATTTAGCGGACATACTGAGTTTTACCAAGAGTTTGCAGGTATTGATCGTGTGGTAATGATGCTGGCAACGAAAACATTAAGGGTTGCCTTAGCGACGACACACTTACCCTTGCGGGATGTACCTGATGCGATTACTAAAGAGCGTTTGCATCAAGTGATTGATATTCTAATTCAAGACTTAAAAAGCAAATTTAAAATCGCACAACCACGTATTCTAGTCTGTGGCTTAAATCCACATGCAGGTGAAGACGGTTATTTAGGTCGAGAAGAAATCGACGTGATTAATCCAGTGCTAGAAAGCTATCGTGCACAAGGTATAGGGATGAGTCTCTGTTTGCCTGCAGATACCTTATTTACCCCAGAAAATCTAAAAGATGCGGATGCTGTTTTAGCAATGTATCACGATCAAGGTTTACCTGTGTTAAAATCACAAGGCTTTGGTGAAGCAGTAAACATTACATTAGGCTTGCCATTTATTCGAACTTCAGTCGATCATGGTACAGCACTTTCTCTTGCAGGCACTGGACAGGCAAAAGCATCAAGTTTGCAGGTTGCAGTGGATTTAGCACTTGATTTAGCCCGTCAGTAATGGGCGAGTAAATTATTCACGTTGGAATTATTATGTATCAAATTAATGCCCTAAACCCTAAAGATGAAGGGCATCAGGCTCGAAAACGTTTTGGTCAAAACTTCTTACATGATCAACGTGTGATTGCCAAAATTGTACGTTCAGTGAATCCGCGTGCGGGCGATAATATTGTCGAAATCGGACCGGGTTTAGCCGCATTGACTTCACCTTTAATTGGCGAGTGTGATGCGTTGACCGTGGTTGAGCTGGATCGTGATTTGGCTGCCGGCTTACCGGGACGTGTGCCACATCCTGAACGTCTGACCATTATTGAAGCTGATGCTTTAAAATATGATTTCACGCAATTGTTCCAAGACGGTCGTCCACTACGTGTGGTTGGAAATTTACCCTATAACATTTCTACGCCTTTGTTGTTCCATCTCTTGGAGTTTGGTGACAAAGTCAAAGACATGCATTTCATGTTGCAAAAGGAAGTGGTTGATCGTATTACGGCAACACCAAACACCAAAGAATATGGTCGTTTATCGGTGATGATCCAGTATTACTGTAAACCGACTTTCTTATTTGAAGTGCCACCAGGTTCATTTAATCCGCCACCAAAAGTGACCTCAGCCGTATTTCGTTTAGAACCCTATGATGTTAAACCGATCGTAGCAAAAAATGAGAAAGCATTGGCGCGTTTAGTGGGGCATGTGTTTACCCAACGTCGTAAGACCTTACGCAATAGCTTAAAAGGTATGTTGGTGGAAGATGGTTTTGAAAAAGCAGGTGTTGATCCGATGGCGCGCCCAGAAACCTTAAGCTTGGCTGATTTTGTCGCACTTTCTGATCAGATGGTATCTTAACAATGTCTAAGCGCTATAACTATGTGATTGGTGATGTACAAGGTTGTTTTGAAGCGCTGAAAGCGTTACTGAAAGAAATTCGCTTTGATCCAGATCAAGACTTTTTATGGTTTGCGGGTGATTTAGTTGCACGTGGCGAAAACTCGGTGGGCGCATTACGCTTTATTAAAAAACTGGCTGATCGTGGTGCTGCTGCAACTGTACTGGGTAATCATGACCTGACCTTGATTGCTTGCGCACGTGGTTTTAAAAAAGTTAAAGATAAAGATCGTACTCAGGACGTGATTGATGCGATTGATGGTGATGAGCTGATTGATTGGCTGCGAAAACAGCCATTGAGTTTATCTCCGAATGATCAAATTTTGATTACCCATGCAGGTGTACCGTGTATTTGGAATGCCGAAAAAACGGTGGCATTGGCACAAGAAGTACATGAGGTGGTTGGTCATGACGATCTTTCGATTTTAGATAGTTTTCTTGCCGAGATGTATGGTTCACAACCTGATTTATGGTCAGATGAGCTGACAGGTATGGCTCGTTTACGTTGTATTACCAACTATCTCACTCGAATGCGTTTGACTGATGCCGAAGGGCGACTTGAATTTGAATTTAAAGATGCGTTAGACGCACCGATGCCAGTTGGTTTTCAGCCTTGGTTTGAGTTTGAAAGCCAAGCAGCCCAAACCCATCAACTGATCTTTGGACATTGGGCGGCGTTGCAGGGCAAAACCATTAGCCCGAAAATCCAAAATGTCGATGGTGGCTGTGTTTGGGGGCAACAATTGGTGGCTTATCGTCTAGAAGATCAGCAACTTTTTGCAGTTGATAATCCATTGGTTTAAAGAAAAGCCTTGTTGGGTGTTGATATAATTTGGGGTAGGAATCGTGGCATTTTAATCATTCTTGGTTGATAAAGTATCTGCGATTGAATGGAGGGATTTTGTTTAAATTGACGATACTTTAAAAAATCAACTCGATTTGAGAGTATCTGTTCTAGCTTAGCAAAGCCCTGACTGTTAGCTGGGATATGATATTGATTGTGAAATATTGTTGTGACGATCAATTCATATTGCCATGTACTATTTTCTGAGCGGGTAGCTTCAATATGCTGAACCGCAAACAATTCTTGAGCGAAGCGAGAGGGAATTTTGTGTAATGTGGATTTATTAACAGATTCAGTGGTTAAATCTTGAAAATCATGTTGATCAGTATCCGCAATCAATTGAATGATGCGCTTAGATTTGGGTAAAAAACAAATTTCTACTTTTGTACCAATCCATGCTGGATCAGCATAAAATTGAGTGTAATTTGAATTGGTGAAATAAATATTTCTAAATAATAGCTTTAAATGAACAGAAGTATCTGTGATGACTTCATTTCTTTCGTCCAATTGTAGGGTTAAAGTATGCAATTTAGGTTTAAAAAATTGTTTTGATGGAATTTTAATATCCGTAATTGTTGCAGTTGTTTTGATATATTCTAGTTTGTTTAAATCCTGAACTAATACAGGGTCAATAAAATATTTTTCAAACGAAAAAAAGGGAATACGATAATCGCTGAATTTATATCCTATTGGAAATGTAATTGCATAAATACAGATCAAAGTAAAATACCCCCAATGTAGCTGATAGGGTTGACCTTTTACCCAGCCTAAGAGATAAAGAAAGGCTATAAACAAAAGAGCATAAGTGATAAAAAATACAAAATAAGCAACAAGAGCTTTGCCTTTATATTTAATAGTGAATCGAAGGCGGTCTGCTAATTCCGAACGTGATTTAGCTTTTAATATTTGCATGATTTTAAAATCTTTTTATTTTTGCTGAAAGCAACAAATCATATCATTTGATTCATGAAACTGTCATGTGCTGATCATTAAAGTGTCAAAAAATACTTATAAGCTAAAAGCATGAAAATAACGACACAAATGGATGGCGATATGCAAAGTACATACGCGACATCTCTACTAAAGCAAGAACAGTTTCCTGAAAGTTTTAAATTTTACTTTAAAAGGAAACAACTTAAAAATAAACAAGATGAATTGTCTGAACTTCGGGATTTAGTTCGCCCTCGTTTAAGAATCGCAATCGTCACTGAAACATGGCCACCAGAAATTAATGGTGTAGCATTATCTATGATGCAATTATGTCAGGGGCTACAACGGCTTGGGCATAAAATTCTATTGGTCAGACCTATACAAAAAGCGATTTGTACAGAATTTTTACCTGAACAAGAATGCTTGGTGATGTCTCAACCGATTCCAAAATACCCAAGTGTTCAATTTGGTTGGCCACAATATCTTAAAGTCTCTAAAGCATTTGAGCAGTTCGCACCTGACGTGGTGCATATCGTGACTGAAGGTCCATTAGGTTTAACAGCGCTACAAGCTGCAAAGTCAAAAAAAATCGCCGTATCGAGTGGATTTCATTCAGCTTTCCAAGATTTTAGTCGTTTCTTTGACTTGGCTTTTTTAGTCAAACCGATTCAACGTTACCTAACATGGTTCCATAATAGTACAGATGTCACGTGTGTACCCAGTCAATACACCGAACAAGCACTACGTGGCTTTGGTGTGACTTGTCCTTTAGTTGTTGTTGGACGAGGTGTTGATACTGCGAAGTTTTCCCCAAAACATCGTTCACAGCAATTACGCCAACAATGGGGTGTAGATGCTGATACCCGTGTAATGTTGTATGTCGGGCGCTTATCACCAGAAAAAGAAATTGATGTCTTAATTAAAGCTTTCCATGCTTGGCAGAGACAGCAAGGTGCAAATACAAAATTTGTAATTGTTGGAGACGGGCCTGATCGTATTCGTTTGAGTAAATTAGCGATATCAGAAGATATTATTTTTACTGGTAGCTTAAGTGGTAAGAATCTCTCAGCCGCTTATGCAAGTGCAGATGTTTTCGCATTTGCTAGTCAAGCTGATACGTTTGGAAATGTAGTGCTAGAAGCAATTGCTAGCGGATTACCAGTGATTGCTTATGACTACGTATGTGCGCATCAGCATGTCAAACACGGTGTTACAGGTTGGTTGAGTCCTCTAGGACAGACCGTAGATTTAACCCAATCCATTTGTCATTTGCCAGCTCTACCAGAACTGAGACAAATGGGTATATTAGCAAGCGAAACTGTACAAGAAACCAGTTGGCAGTTTCCTGTACAACAATTAGAACAAGCACTTTATCAGGTAGCGAAGGAACCTCTTATGAACTCTACCTAAAGTATCCTCAGAAAGGAGAAAAGTATGAAATTTCAAAATGCAAAAATAAAAATGCTCGATCTAGACCTAAAAGGGTGTGTATACCTTAATCATCTCTCCCAGTCACAACGCATTGCCTTATTTTTTAAAACGATTAGTCGTTTGGGCGATGGACCATTTTGGTATGTCATGTTGTTATCAGTATGGATCGCACAAGGTTTGGTATACGGTCTGCAAATTCTATATTTGCTCGTTGCAGGTTCTGTTGGTACGGGGATTTATAAGTTTTTAAAGCATAAAACGACTCGACCACGTCCATATCAAGTTCACCAAGTGATTGTACTGGGCGAGCGACCATTGGATCATTTTAGTTTTCCATCAGGTCATACTTTGCATGCGGTCATGGTTACCATTACATTAGGCTATATCCAACCGTTGTTATTAATTTTGATGTTGCCATTTACGATTCTGGTTGCATTGTCCCGTATGATTTTAGGATTACATTATCCAAGTGATGTGATCGTGGGGGCGGTGATTGGTGCATCCGTTGCTAGCTGTATTATTTTGTTGGCACCAAGCTTCAATATCATTCTTTAAATAATTTAACGGGTTTTAATGATAGAAGACTATTTTTTAAATCTTGGGATTTGTTAAAGTACGCTCAATCACAAACTGTTAATTAGGTTATCAAATGGGCTTACGTTGGACAGATACGATTGATATCGCAATCGAACTTACTGAAGCACACCCAGATGTAGATCCTCAATGGATTCGTTTTACTGATTTACATGCTTGGGTTTGTGCATTACCAGACTTTAATGATGACCCCAATAAGTCGACGGAAGGTTTGCTTGAAGCGATTCAAATGGCTTGGTTGGATGAAGTTCGTTAAAAAAACATCAGAAATCACTGAACTTTTACAGATTCAAGCTGATTATTGGCGATGACATCGGTATAATGCGGCAAATTTTTTAGTTTACACCATAAATAGGAGTCAATCATGGCGATTGAACGTACTTTATCTATCGTAAAACCAGATGCAGTTTCTAAAAACCACATTGGTGACATTTTTGCTCGTTTTGAAAAAGCGGGTTTAAAAATTGTTGCTACTAAAATGAAACACCTTTCTCAAGCTGATGCTGAAGGTTTCTATGCTGAGCACAAAGAACGTGGTTTCTTTGGTGATTTAGTTGCATTCATGACTTCTGGCCCAGTTGTTGTTTCTGTTCTTGAAGGCGAAAATGCTGTTCTTGCTCACCGTGAAATCTTAGGTGCTACAAACCCTAAAGAAGCAGCTCCAGGTACAATCCGCGCTGATTTCGCTGTAAGCATCGACGAAAATGCTGCTCACGGTTCTGACTCAGTTGCTTCTGCTGAGCGTGAAATCGCTTACTTCTTTGCTGATAACGAGATCTGCCCACGCACTCGTTAATCCAAAGTATTCAAGCCAGATAAGTGGTATACTACTTATCTGGTTTTTTATTTTTTATAGATTGAGTTGTGTGAAAAATACACAGCATTTTCTAGCGCTGATATCGTTTAGGTAAATATACATGAGTTCTGTAGTGGTCGTTTCATCTGAGAATGTCGATGAAAAACAACAGTCTTTAACTACGTCTGTCGTTCAAGCTGCCGATAAGAAAGTAAATTTACTTGGCATGTCCAGAGCTGAATTAGAAAAGTTCTTTGAAGACTTAGGCGAAAAGAAGTTTCGTGCTAGTCAAGTCATGAAATGGATACACCAGTTTTTCGTCACTGATTTTGCTGAAATGAGTAATATTTCAGGAAAATTGCGCGAAAAATTAGAAAAGATTTGTGAAATTAAAGCCCCAGAGGTGGTACACCGCAACTATTCTAAAGACGGTACCCGTAAATGGGTGTTTCGTGTAGGTGATGGTGAAGGTTCTCTGGTTGAAACCGTACTGATTCCTGCGGAAGATAAAACAGGTGCGCGTAAAACCCTGTGTATTTCATCACAAGTGGGTTGTGCACTGGATTGTTCATTCTGTTCGACTGGTAAACAAGGTTTCCAACGTGATTTAACACCAGCAGAAATCATCGGTCAGTTGTGGATGGCAAATTATTCTTATATGGAAGATGTGCCTGTTGCTGAGCGTGAACGTACCGTGACCAATGTGGTCATGATGGGTATGGGCGAACCTTTACTTAATTACGATGCAGTACTCAGCTCAATGCAGTTAATGTTAGATGATTTTGCCTACGGAATGTCTAAACGCCGTGTGACCTTATCAACATCAGGTGTTGTTCCAAAAATTGATCAATTAGCGCAAGACATCGATGTTGCACTTGCGATTTCGTTACATGCACCAAATGATGAACTACGTAATGAATTGGTTCCTATTAATAAAAAATATCCATTACAGCAACTTATTGCTGCATGCCAACGTTATTTAGCTAAAGATGGTAATGAAAGCTCACGTCGCCATGTCACTATCGAATATGTGATGTTGGAGGGGGTAAATGATCACCCTGAGCATGCACAACAGTTATTAAAATTATTGAAAAACTTGCCAAGTAAAATCAATCTGATCCCATTTAATCCATTTCCACATGCACCTTACGGACGTTCGAGTCGTAATCGCATCATTGCCTTTCAAAAAACTTTGTCTGACGCTGGATTTGTGTGTACGATTCGTCAGACACGTGGCGATGATATCGATGCTGCATGTGGTCAATTGGTAGGACAGGTTGCTGACCGTACGCGTCGTGCGGAACAGTGGAAGAAGAAAGTGGCGCAACGACAAGAAATTTTGCGCACACAAGGATAAAACTTGGGGATATAGCGTTGAATACAACTCGACTAAAAACGATTATAACAACTACTGTTGTGTTTACTGTAATGGGTTTAACCGCTTGTCAATCTTCGACAGGGTTGAAGAAAGACCCAGAAAAGGCTGTTCAAGTTCGTTCTCAACTGGCTGCTGAATATATTCGTACAGGTGATTTGGATTCCGCTAAACGTTCTCTTGATCAAGCTTTAAATATTAATTCGCGTGATGCAAACGCCAATATGATGATGGGGATTCTACTGCAACAAGAAGGCAGTAAGTCCAATATG
This sequence comes from Acinetobacter sp. AG1, assembly GCF_001005525.1. Classification (NCBI taxonomy): domain Bacteria; kingdom Pseudomonadati; phylum Pseudomonadota; class Gammaproteobacteria; order Moraxellales; family Moraxellaceae; genus Acinetobacter; species Acinetobacter sp. AG1. The sequence goes on from NZ_LBMZ01000124.1 coordinate 36,295, forward strand.
GAAAAAGCAGATGCTTATTTTAAGCGTGCGATTTCTTCAGAACCAGATAATGCACAAGCTCGTAATAATTACGGTACATATTTGTATCAAATGCAACGTTATAATGAAGCGATTGAGCAATTTACCCGTGCAGGTGCAACCTTAGGTTATGAACAGCGATTTCAATCGTTGGAAAACTTGGGGCGAATCTATTTAAAGTTAGGCGATGTTGCGAATGCTGAAAAAGCATTCAAACAAGCGCTACAAGCAAATCGTAACGCAACTATTTCAATGTTAGAGTTGGCAGAAATTTTCTATTTGCAACAAAATAATAGAGATGCATCGCAACTATACGAACAGTATGTTCGTAATGTGGGGCAAAAAAACCAAGGTGCACGTGCACTTTGGATTGGTTTACGCATTGCTCGAGCGAGTGCGGATCAATTAGGAATGCAAGTGTTAGTGAATCAATTACGAGCATTATTTCCTGATAGTCCAGAATATCAACGTTATTTGCAATTACAGTACAGTACTGAGGCCGTATGGAAATAAATCCAAATTCACATCAGCCAACTGGCTCAACCTCGCCATCGTCAACGTTAGGAAATATTCAACGACCTGGTGAGTATTTGCGTCAAATTCGTATTGCACAAAAGAAAGAACTTGAAGAAATTGCAAGCGTATTGAATATGCCCGTTAAAACATTAACGGCATTAGAGCAAGATGACTATAAATCATTACCTGAGGCGACCTTTATCAAAGGTTACTATCGAGCTTATGCAAAATATTTAAATGCAGACGCAAGTGTGATTATTCAGCGTTTTGATGAAATTTATGTTAATGATACTGGCCTTAAAGCAAACCATGCCTTGAATAATTCTCCTATCAAGATCATGGGTAAACTATCTGGTTCGAAAAGTGTACGTAACCGTAAATGGTTGAAGCGTATTGCTATTTTAGCTGCTGTTTTAGTCTTAGGTTGGTTGGCAGTGATGGCTGTACAAAATTGGACATCTAGCCACAAAGATGATGCTGAAGTTGAAGCGCCGAAAGCAAAAAGTTCTGATGTCGAAATTATACCTATGGGAACGGCAACGAACGCAACTTCTGGCGATCAGTTAGTTTTGAACTTTAGTCGACCAACATCTGTGCATATTGTTGATGCAACAGGTAAAGTATTGGCAACAGGTCGTCAAGCATCTACATTAACTTTGAGTGGTGAATCACCATTCCAAATTCGTTTAGATGATGCAACAGCTGTATCCTTGACCTTGAATCAGGAGCAAATATCTTTGTCTCCATATACGGTTAATGGAAAAGCAGAATTCCGTTTGTCTCGTTAATGCCAAAGAGTAGAGCTATACGATGATTGTGAATCCAATTAAACGCCGTCCGACACGTAAAATTCGTGTTGGTTCAGTGTATGTCGGTGGTGATGCCCCGATCAGTGTTCAAAGTATGACCAATACTGAAACCTGTGATGTGGATGCAACTGTAGCGCAAATCCAGCGCTGTGCAGATGCAGGTGCGGATATCATGCGTGTTTCTGTACCGTCAATGGAAGCAGCAGAAGCTTTTGGAGCAATTCGAAAACGAGTCTCTGTACCATTGGTTGCTGATATTCACTTTGATCATCGTATTGCTTTAGCAGTTGCCGACTATGGTGCAGATTGTTTGCGCATTAATCCGGGTAATATTGGTTCGGATCAGAAAGTACGTGAAGTCGTTGCTGCAGCAAAACATCATGGTATTTCGATTCGTATTGGTGTGAATGCAGGTTCTCTGGAAAAAGACTTACAAGTAAAATATGGTGAGCCGACAGGGCAGGCCTTACTTGAGTCAGCGATGCGTCATATTGATATTCTCGACCGTTTAGATTTCCATGAGTTTAAAGTCAGTGTTAAAGCATCCAATGTGTTTTTAACGATGGATGCCTATCGTTTGCTGTCTCAACAGATAGATAATCCACTGCATCTTGGTGTGACTGAAGCAGGTATTTACCGTACTGGAACAGTCAAATCAGCAATTGCCTTGGGCGGACTGTTGATGGAAGGCATTGGCGATACCATGCGTATTTCGCTCGCGGCTGAACCTGAAGATGAAATTAAAATTGGTTTTGATATTTTAAAATCGTTGGGCTTACGCTCAAATGGGATTAACTTTATTGCTTGCCCAAGCTGCTCACGTCAGGAATTTAATGTGATTCAAGTGATGCAGGCTTTGGAAGAGCGCCTAGAAGATATCCGTACACCGATGGATTTATCTGTGATTGGATGTAAAGTGAATGGTCCTGGTGAAGCTAAAGAGGCGGATATCGGTATCGTTGGCGCATCACCGCGTTCACTGGTCTATCGTAATGGTGAAAAAAGTCATTTAATTGACACAAATCAGTTGGTTGATGAAATTGAAACAATGGTTCGTCAACGTGTTCAAGAGCTTGAAGAAGCTAAATCTAAAGAAATTATTCGTAGTTCATCATGAGTTCAATTGTCGCGATCAAAGGTTTTAATGACACCCTTCCAACACAAACTGCTGCTTGGAGAAGTCTGGAACAACAATTAGCATCTTTAATGGATGCCTATGGCTATCAACAAATCCGTTTACCGATCGTTGAACAAACTGGTTTGTTTAAGCGTGCCATTGGTGATGCAACCGATATCGTTGAAAAGGAAATGTATACCTTTTTTGATAAAGGTACTCCGCCTGAGTCGCTGACTTTGCGTCCAGAAGGTACGGCTGGGTGTGTGCGTGCTATGTTGGAACATAACTTATTGCGTGGTGCAACACCGCGTGTTTGGTATGTGGGTCCAATGTTCCGCTATGAAAAGCCACAAAAAGGTCGCTATCGCCAGTTCCATCAATTTGGTGTTGAAACTTTTGGTGTAGCAACGCCAGATATTGATGCAGAAATCATTTTAATGACGGCTCGCCTGTGGAAACGTATGGGTGTAGCAGCAAATGTTCGTCTAGAACTCAATACTTTAGGTGAGACGGATGAGCGTGCGGAATATCGTGCTGCTTTGGTTGAGTTTTTAAATCAGCACAAAGATGCATTAGATGAAGACTCACAACGCCGTTTAAGTACCAATCCATTACGTATTTTAGACTCTAAAATTGAATCAACACAAAAGATTTTAGAAAATGCACCAAAGTTGCATGATTTCTTAAAAGAAGATTCGATCAATCATTTCCAACAGTTACAACAGTACCTCACTGATGCAGGCGTTGAGTTTGTAATTAACCAGAAGTTAGTGCGTGGTTTGGACTACTACAACAAAACTGTATTTGAATGGACGACAACGATGTTGGGTTCACAAGGAACGGTTTGTGCAGGCGGTCGTTACGATGGCTTGGTAGGACAACTGAAAGGTAAAGCAGATCAATCTGTACCTGCGGTTGGTTTTGCAATGGGTATGGAGCGTTTACTGTTGTTGCTTGAGCAGGTTGAACAAGTTCAAGAAGTACGTGATTGTGAAGTTTTCTTATTGGCTGAGCCTGCATTTCAAGCTAAAGCTTTAGTATTAGCAGAGCAAATCCGTGACCAGTTAGAAGCAGCAAACAGCTCAATTCGTTTGAAAACAGGTTCACAAGGCAGTATGAAAAGCCAAATGAAAAAGGCTGATCAATCGGGTGCAATCTATGCAGTGATTTTGGGTGAGCGCGAGTGGGAATCACAACAGCTTTTGGTCAAAGAGCTAGCAACGGGTGAGCAGGCGCAGGTCGCTTTAACTGAGCTGACATCTTTTTTTATCGAAAAATTTAAACAATAAATTGCACAATATTTAGGGAAAGGACAATCACATGAGTTTAAGTGATGAAGAACAACTCGACCAATTAAAGTCTTTTGGCAAAAAATATGGTTCTGCCATGATTAGCGGGATTCTGATTGCCTTGATTGCCTTTTTCGGATGGGAATATTGGCAAAAGAAAAATTTAGCTGAGGCACAGAGCCAAACGGCGAAAGTACAAAAATTGATGGACGAAGCTAAGGCTGCATCAGGTCAACCAAATGCTTTAGCTACAGTATCTGAAGCAGCAGATAAAATTGTGAAAGATGATGCTAACTCGGTTCAAGCGATTCAAACTCAATTTATCTTGGCGAAGCTTGCTTATGATAAACAAGACTACGCTGCAGCTGAAAAAGCATTAAAGAAAGTTGAAAACTCAAAAGTTAAAGATGCGGGTTTGCTGCAAATTGTAAAAATACGTTTAGCGGATTCACAATTAGCACAAAAGAAATATGATGAGGCACTGAAAACCTTATCAAACGTGACTGAACCAGCGTTTAAAGCAACGGCAGAAGAGTTACGTGGTGATATTTTTGTTGCAAAGAAAGATACTGCATCGGCGCGAAAAGCATATCAAAGTGCTTGGGATAGCCTCATTGAGCGTAAACAAGAGCGTCAGCTTTTACAAATTAAACTCGAAAGCGTTGGTATTTTAGTAGATGATCCTGAAATTGAGCGCCCGATCTTAGATACCAAAGTGGATGAGTCTTAATGCAGAACAAACTAAAATTACCTTTGGCAATTGCAATTGCTTCAGCTTTATTAATTGGATGTTCAACCAATAAAGTAAAAGAAGTGAAACCGAATCCGTTGCCAAAAATTACGCAACAGCAAGGCTTAAATCTGGTCTTTTCTCAAAGTGTTTCGTCAACAAATGCAGCAGAAGCTTTGCGCTTGCAGTTAGATACAGATAACGGTGTAATTTTTGCGATTGATCCAGATGGTCAGGTTTCTGCTTATAAAGGTAAGCAGCGTCTTTGGAAAAGTAAGGTTACTAAGCAAGAACTCACTGCTGGTGTAGAAGCGGGTGAGGGTATTGTCGTTATTGGTAACCGCAAAGGTGAGTTATTTGCTTTAGATCAGGCTACTGGTAGCCAAAAATGGTCTGCCAAATTATCTGGTGCGATTTTGTCTCCTTCACTCATTCAATCGGGACGAGTTATTACGATTGCAAATGACGGGACTGTATTTGCGCATGATGCTGTTACTGGACAGCAAGTGTGGGCATATAAATTACCAAATGTTCAGTTTAGTTTACGTGGTCAACCTGCACCCGTTCGTTTAGATGAACGCACTGTTGTTGTTGCATCCGCGAATGCTTATGTTTATGCATTGGATGTAATTAGTGGCGTGCCGCGTTTCCAACGTCGAGTTGCAGTAAGCGATGGTCGTTCGGATATTCAACGTTTGATTGATGTTGTTGGTGACCCAGTTGTTGCAGGTCAATATCTGGTAACAACCAGTTTCCAAGGGCAAGTCACAACTACTGATCTTGCAACACAGCGTGTGGTGTGGAGTGAGGAAGCAAGTAGTACCAATAGCGCTGAAGTTTCAGGTGATAAAGTTTTTGTCTCGACTGCAGATGGAAAATTGAAAGCTTATAATTTAGCGACAGGTGAACTTTTTTGGCAGAATGAGGAATTACTTAACCGTCAATTGAGTAATCCTGTGATGCTTGGACAGAACCTTGTGGTTGGCGATTTAGATGGAGTTATTCATTTGATTGATCCAAATACAGGGAAGTTGATTGGTCGAGCGAAAACCAGTGGTGAAGTCCGTTCATTGCGTGTAATTGATAATCAGCTTTACGTTGCAACTCGAAAAGGTGCATTAAGCATTTGGCAGAATCGTTAATTTTGCTTTAGCTTGTGGTAAAATATTTAATTAGCAATTGCTAATAAAAGAATGATCGGGGTATTTGTTTGAACAAAACCCCGAATTTTTATTGTGATTATTTGATCACCAAAATCTTCCATACTGTTTCTGATACGATGTCATCAACGATGGCTCGTCTGAATTAAGGTTAATTTATGAAACCCGTTATTGCGCTTATTGGTCGTCCAAACGTCGGAAAATCAACGCTATTTAACCAAATCACTAAAAGTCGTGATGCTTTGGTTGCTGACTTCGCTGGTTTAACTCGTGACCGCAAATATGGCGATGCGGTGTATCAAAATAAATCATTCATCGTCGTTGATACGGGTGGTATTGGTGAGAATGAAGGTGGTATTGACTCATATATGGCGGAGCAGTCAAAAACTGCCATCCATGAAGCAGATATTATTGTTTTTGTTGTGGATGCACGTGCAGGTTTATTGGCATCAGATGAACAGATTGCTCGTGAATTACGTACACTAGGTAAGAAAGTCTATTTAGTTGCCAATAAGGTGGATGGTGTTCATGCAGAAGCCGCGCTAGTTGAATTCTATAAACTTGGTATGGGAGAACCTATTCAAGTTGCGGCCAGCCATGGTCGTGGTGTACAGCAAATGCTTGAGGAAGTATTAGCTGAAGTGCCAGAAGATGAAAATCCTGAAGAACATAACAAAAATACAGGTTTGCGTTTGGCGATTATTGGTCGTCCAAACGTAGGTAAGTCGACTTTAGTCAACCGCTTGCTTGGCGAAGAGCGTGTAGTTGCATTTGACCAGCCCGGTACTACGCGTGACTCAATTTATATTCCTTATGAGCGTGATGGTCGTCAATATACGTTGATTGATACAGCGGGTGTGCGTCGTAAAGGTAAAGTTGATGAAATGATTGAGAAGTTCTCAATCGTGAAAACATTACAAGCAATCAAAGATGCTCACGTGATCGTTGTTGTGCTTGATGCGCGTGAAGGGGTAGTTGAGCAAGATCTACATTTAATTGGTTATGCATTAGAAGCTGGTCGTGCCATGGTGATTGCGATTAATAAATGGGACAACATGACCGAATATGATCGTAAGCAATGTAAGCTTGATGTTGATCGCCGTTTTGACTTTATTCCTTGGGCGAAAGTACATTTAATCTCAGCCTTACATGGAACTGGTGTGGGTGATTTATACCCAACAATCCATCGTGCTTATGATTCATCACATTTAAAAGTTTCACCAGCAAAATTAACGCAGATTTTGAATGACGCGACTGATGCGCACCAACCACCAATGATTAGTGGTAAGCGTATTAAAATGCGTTATGCGCATATGGGCGGACAAAATCCACCTACAATCGTGATTCATGGTAACAAAGTAGACAAAACACCTGCTGATTACCGTCGTTATTTGGAAAACGTATTCCGTAAAGTGTACAAGCTGGAAGGTACACCAGTACGTATTGATTTTAAAACTTCAGAAAACCCATTTGAAGGTCGCAAATCTCAAGTTGATGAGCGTGTTGCAGCACGTAAACGTCGTTATGTACAGAAGTTTAAAAAGGCTGAGAAAAAATTTAAGCGTTAAGCTTATTTTTGCCGTTAAAACCCAAACATTGTTTTGGGTTTTTTTCATTTAATTTTTGAGTGCTTAAATTTAATAATAATTATCATTTGTTTAGATTATCTTAATATTTATGATTGTTACGATGTTAATTATGTTGATTTTGACGTTAAGTTTTTGATATTTAATGGGAATTATTTTTTGTGAAATGTAGTGTGAATGTTATAATGCCTGCACAAAAAGATTATTATTTGTATATTTTTACACCAAATTCGGAACTTGTATTGCATGTTAAAGTTACATCTAACGCAGCCTCAGCTTATATATACGCAGCAGAATTATGCTGCGCTTGACGCTATTCCTGCAATGCAACGTCGCCGTTTATCTTCGCTCGCAAAGATGGCATTACATAGTGCTTTGGTGAGTTTAGATGGGCAGTCTGTCGATTATATTGTGTGGGCTTCTAAGTTTGGCGATGAAGAAAAGACCCTGAGTATTTTACAAGACGTACTTAAAGCTCAAGTTCCTTCACCGACACAATTTTCAATCTCAGTGCATAATGCGATTGCAGGTCTGTATTCGATCTTGTGTCAGGACCATACGCCGTCAACCAGTTTAAGCTGTGAATGGACCGAGGCTTTAATTGAGGCTTATGCAATTTTAAAGTCATGCCATGGTGTGAAACGTGTATTGGTCATTGCCTATGATCAAGCTTTACCTAAACTTTATGCCGATGCGTACGATTTCCCTGCATACGCACTTTCAACGATTGTGAGTTTAGAGCAGCCGAATTTAGAGATTGTTGCGTTATCTGATTGTAATGCAATGGAAAGCTTTGAATTTTATAAGTTTTGGCAATCTGTCCAGCTTAACCAAGTTACACCGAGATGGAAAAAATGTTAAAACACAATCAAATTAAACAAAAAAGTAATTATTTTTGGCGTGTTGCTGCCACGGGTTTTAGTTTCGCTAGTTTTGGTGCGGGTGGTGTAGGTATTGCGACGGTTGTTGCTCCTTTAGTCAATTTAAGTAGCCGTCATCCTGGAATCCGCCAACAGCGCGCACAACAAGTGATTCGTTATGGTTTTAAGGGCTTTACCGAAATGATGGTCAAGCTTGGAATCATGACTTATCACGTTGATGGGTTAGAAAAGCTACAAAATAGTCGTCAGGAGTTGGTGATAGCTAATCACCCAACTTTAGTTGATGTTGTAGTATTGATTGGATTAATGCAACAAGCAAATTGTGTGGTCAAGCAATCATTATGGTCTAATCCTTTTACGCGTGGTCCTGTGCGTAGTGCTGGATATATTTTGAATGCAGGTTCACAGCAATTCATCGAAGATTGTGTGACACGTTTGAAAGAATCAGATGCAGCATCATTGTTGATTTTTCCTGAAGGTACTCGAACTGAAAAGGGCGAGTATTTAAATGAGTTTCAACGAGGTGCTGCAAATATTGCGATTCGAGCCAATGTCCCTGTGCGTCCTGTACTGATTACCTGTACGCCATCGACTTTAACCAAAAATGAAAAATGGTATCATGTACCTGCACAGCCATTTCATATCGAAATTAAAGTGCTTGATGCGATCGATGTTCAAGATGTCTTAGGCAATTCCGAGATTAGTCCTAAACATGTTCGTCAATTGAATCAAAGTTTCTATCAAATTTTTAATGATGAGTTATCTGGAAAATGAGCAATCTTGCTGATGAATTAAAGCAAATGATTATTGATGTTCTCGCACTTGAGGACATTAGCATCAGTGACATTGAGACCGAAGCACCATTGTTTGGTGATGGTTTAGGTTTGGATTCAATTGATGCTTTAGAATTGGGGCTCGCTTTGAAAAAGCGTTATAACATTCATTTGAATGCAGAATCAGATGAAACCAAACAATATTTTAAATCAATTCAAAGCTTAGTCGCTTTAGTTGAAGCACAGCAAGCAGTGTAGGGAGTAAGTTGATGTTAACCCAAGAACAAGTGCTGGCAAAACTCAGAGATTGGATGCAGGATTTATTTGAAATTGAGCCTGAAGACATTCAACTTGATTCAAATTTATATGAAGACCTTGATGTTGACAGTATTGATGCCGTTGATCTCGTCGTAAAAATTAAAGAACTGACAGGTAAACAAGTTCAGCCTGAAGATTTTAAAGCAGTGAGAACGATACAAGATGTAGTTACTGTTATTCAAAACATGACAGCTGAATGAAGCATATTTTCAGAGGGATACTAATCACATTTTTTGTGTTGTATCCCTTTATTGTCGGGTGGAGTTTATCCCACGGGCAATTTGTTTGGGTCAGTGGGTTGTTGGTGGTCTTGGGTATTGTTCGACTCTTGAGTGCTAAAAAAGACCCGATGTTACCCTTGACGGGTTTAGCCATTCTTTGTGGTGGTTTAAGCTTAATTTTAAAAGAACATGCTTGGTTAAAACTCTATCCAGTAGGAATGAGCTTAGGTGCATTATTGATCTTTGCTTTGACTTTGTATAAACCACCTTCGATGATTGAACGTTTTGCCCGTTTAGTAGAACCTGATTTGCCTGAATCGGGGGTGCAATGGACACGTAAAGTCACCGTAGTTTGGTGTGTATTTTTTAGTCTAAATGCCATAATTGCATTGGTGACGGTATTTGCTCCTACACAATTTTGGGTCATTTATAATGGCTGTGTTTCTTATGTTTTGATGGGACTTTTGTTTCTCGGTGAGTTTATTTTGCGGAAACGACATCAACGTTTAAATCAGACAAATTCTTAAATGGTTCCGTGTAATGATTGCGCCTCTATATTTTTATAATGATTGTAATTTAGCTCAAACATTCTGTATCACTTCTGAGCAGCAGGCGATTTCTTACGCCCAGTTTTGGCAAGATGTGGTTGAGCAATCGGTTGAAATTGAAAATTTACAACAAGATACTTGGGCATTATGGGAACAGGATAGTTACGAATTCATCGTACTGTTGTTTGCAGCTTTGCTCGCAAAGAAAAGAATCATTTTACCGCCAAATCGTGTTCGTGATTTGGAGCAAAAATTTGCACAACAAGACATCCATTTTCTAGGGAGACAGTCTTTAACGACCTCTCTTGATTTAGCCACAGATACAAGATTAGGTTGGCTGCGTCATGATGAGTTCCTAAATCATGCAGAAATCATCTTTTTCACTTCAGGTTCAACAGGTGAACCGAAAAAGATCGAACGGACTTTAAAGCAGTTATTGAATGAAGTGACTGGGCTTGCAGCGAGCTTCAAATTTGATGATCATCAGGTTGCGATCGCTACGGTCAGTCATCAGCATATTTATGGATTATTATTCAAGTTGTTATTGCCATTGGCAACACATCGTTGCTTCTACAGCCCTCAGTTGGCATTTCCTGAAGATGTGATTCAGGTTCAGCAGCGTTTAGTTCAGTCTAGCTTAGGCAACTATCTCGTATCTAGCCCTGCTTTATTAAAACGTTGGACACAAGAATTACCGCTACAACAGTGTGAAGTGGTGTTTAGCTCAGGTGGGAAACTGGATGCTGGCGTTCGCATTCATTTGAATGTGCCGATTACTGAGGTTTTAGGGAGTTCTGAGACAGGTGGTATCGCTCATCGTCGTGAAGACGATGCGGCTTGGACAGCATTCAACAATGTTCAGATTCAGATTTCTGAAGCAACTGAATTGATGGTGCAGAGTAATCATGCAGGTGAGTTGGGCTGGATAATCACAGGAGATGCAGCGCAATGGGTGGATATAACCAATAAGCAGTTCAAGCTTTTGGGGCGTTTGGATCGTATTGTAAAACTCGAAGAAAAACGCTTAAGTTTGGACGCGATTGAACAAAATATAAATTTTCTCGCTGAAGTTGAGCAAAGTCATATTTTACTCATTGATCATCAAAATCGCCAAATTTTAGCCTGTATTGCGGTGCTTACAACACAAGCACAACAGCAATTGATCAGTGTGGGCAAGGCAGCTTTTGTGAAGCAACTTAAACAACAACTTCAGTTTCAACTTGAAGCGATTGCAATTCCAAGACAATGGCGTTTTCTCAGTCAAATTCCACAGAATGCTCAGTCGAAACGAGATAAAAACTATTTAAAGGCATTATTTTCAGTGATGTTAGCCCCCGTTATTTTGTCACAATGGCAAGAGCAAGACAGTGAATATTTCCGTTTAGAATTTTCGCCTGAGCTTGAATGTTTTAAAGGACATTTTCCAACGCAACCGATTTATCCTGGGGTTGGACAAATTAGTTTTGTTCAACAATGCGCCAAAAATATATGGGCGGATTTGGTGTGGTGTCAGGGCTTTGAGCAATTGAAGTTTCAAAACCTGATTCGTCCGTATACGGTCGTGCAGTTAAAATTAAGTCGTAAACAGCATAAAATTAGTTTTGAGATGACCGCAGATCAACAGGTGTTGGCTTCTGGTCGTTTATTATTTGCGGTTGAAGGTGTATAGGCATTCAGTCATGTTGAAATATAGTATTGTTATTCCTGTTTATAACCATCCGCATTATTTGGCAGATTTGGTGCAACATCTGGAACAATTCCAGTATCCGATTATTTTGGTTAATGATGGTAGTCATGCCGAATGTACTGCAATTTTACGCCAATTAGCGCAGCAGAATAAATCGGTACATTTAGTTGAGCATGAACTCAATCAAGGTAAAGGGCAGGCAGTGATGACCGGTTTACGCTATGCTGCGCAAATGGGGATGAGCCATGCTTTGCAACTTGATGCAGATGGGCAGCATCACTGGAATGATGTGGCTAAATTTTTCCAACGCTCACAACAGCAACCGCAAGCAATGGTGATTGGTCAGCCAGTTTTTGATGCTTCTGTACCGAAAAAACGCTTATATGGGCGTTATGTAACTCACTTTTGGGTTTGGCTAAATAGTTTATCTTTAGATATTAAAGACAGTATGTGTGGCTTTCGGATCTATCCTTTGGATAAGACTATTCCGATCTTAGATAAAGCCAAATTTCAGCCAAGAATGGGCTTTGATAGTGAAATTCTTGTTCGTTTAAAATGGGAAAATACACCATTCATTAATATTCCAACGCCTGTGATTTATCCTGAGCATGGCGTATCACATTTCGATGTATGGCGTGATAATGTTGGCTTGAGCAAAGCACATGCGACCTTATTTGTAGGCATGTTGATTCGTTTTCCTAAACTGATTTGGCACAAGTTTAAGGCTGATTGATGACAAGTCCTCAAAGCGCTCACGACACTTGGCACGACATTAAAGAGCGTGGCGGACTTCTGCCATTAATGTTGATGCTTGGGTTCTACCGTTGCGGTGGGCGGTGGCTCTGTCGTGTGGTGTTGTATTTTATTATCATGTGGTATTGGTTGTTTGCTGTGATGGCACGTCAGGCATCACTGCAATATTTACAACGTTTACACCATTTTGCAGGCACACAATCGCCATTCTCAGCAATGCCAACATGGGTCAATAGTTATACTCACTTCATGCAGTTCGGTGAGTGCATCCTCGATAAAATTGAGGGATGGTTGGGGCATATTCCTGAGCAAAAGCTAGAATTATTTGGACATGAAAATTTCCAACAGCACTATCAAAAGGGTGCGATTATTGTGGTTTCGCATTTTGGTAATATCGAATTACTACGTGCGATCAAGTCGGAACATAGCCAAAAAATCAATGTGCTGGTCTATCAAAAACACGCCTCGCAATTTAATCAATTTCTCAAAAAAATTAATGATAAAGCCGATGTGAATTTAATTTCGGTTGATGAGTTGGGGATCGAAACTGCCATTTTGCTAGAAGAAAAAATGCAGCAAGGTGAGTGGGTAATTGTGGCGGCAGATCGGATTCCAGTGCAGTCAGATCGAGTGCAAAATGTGCAGTTTTTGGGTGCAACCGCAGCTTTGCCACAAGGGGCATGGATTCTGGCAAATTTACTCAAAGTGCCTGTATTAGCGGTCTTTTGCTATCGTATGCAGCAAAAATTTCAAGTTCATATTCACCCTATCGCAGAGCAAATAGAGCTACCTCGAAAAACTCGTTTAGCCAGTATGCAACAAGTGACACAAAATTATGTCAATGTGCTCGAACAACATTGCCTGCGTGCGCCGTATCAGTGGTTTAATTTTTATCAGTTTTGGACAAAATAACGTGAATGCAAGTCAAATTGGATCAATGATCAAACCTACTCTGATCGTAGGAGAGCAGCCGCTCAGTATTGAAGATGTGGTGGCAGTTGCTCGTCAAGAGCTTAACGTGGCATTGCCTGAGACAACCGAGTGGCGTGAGTTGATTCAACGTGGTGCTGATTTTTTAGACCAGTTATTGCTTGATGAAGGCGTGATCTATGGTGTGACCACAGGTTATGGCGATTCGTGTTTGGTTGAAATTCCAATGCATCAAGTGAATGAACTACCGTTGCAGCTCTCTCGTTTTCACGGTTGTGGTTTGGGTGAAAATCTTGATCTGCTGACAGCTCGTGCAGTGGTGGTGACTCGTCTTTGCTCATTGGCACGGGGTTATTCTGGTGTGTCGTTGAGTTTGCTTGAACGTCTCGTTTGGATGCTGAATGAAAACATCATTCCTGTGATTCCTTCTGAAGGTTCTGTCGGTGCAAGTGGTGATTTGACGCCGTTGTCTTATATCGCAGGGGCATTGGTGGGTGAGCGTGATGTATACGCACACGGCAAGATTGTGCCGATTACTCAGGTTTATACTGAGAAAGGTTTACAGCCTTTAACCTTGCGTCCGAAAGAAGGTTTGGCACTGATGAATGGTACGGCAGTTATGACTGCAATTGCCTGTTTAAATTATAAAAAAGCTGAACAAATTTCTTTAGCAAGCACTCTTATTACCGCTTTGAATGTATTAGCTTTAGAAGGTAATCCAAGCCATTTTGATGAGGTTCTATTTGCGCAAAAGCCGCATCAAGGACAACAACACATTGCCAAGCAGCTCCGTGATTGGCTGAATAGTGAAGTGCAAACAGCGCATCAAAGTCCACGTTTACAAGATCGTTATTCTTTACGTTGTGCACCGCATATCATTGGGATATTTGAGGATTCTAAAACGTGGTTACGTCAATTCATTGAAAATGAGTTGAATTCAAGTAACGACAATCCTTTGATTGACCCGATTAATTTGCGTGTTTTACATGGTGGACATTTCTATGGCGGTCATATTGCCCAAGCAATGGATAGCTTAAAGATTATGATTGCCAATATCGCCGATTTGATGGATCGACAAATTGCACAATTGGTCGATCATAAAATGAATCATGGTTTGCCTCGCAATCTGACAGGTTCAACAGCCGAGCGTCTACCGCTCAATCATGGTTTTAAAGCGGTACAAATCGGGGTTTCGGCTTGGACTGCGGAAGCCTTAAAAAACACCTTAGCCGCATCAATTTTCTCTCGTTCGACTGAATGTCATAACCAGGATAAAGTCAGCATGGGAACAATCGCAGCACGTGATGCGACCCGTGTGATTACCCTGACTCAACAAGTGCTTGCTGCTTTATGTTGTGCCAGTGTGCAGGCCGTTCATTTAAAAGCGGTTGAGTCACAGTTAAGTCCAACTTTACAAGCATTTGTTGCATGGACTTTACAAAGCTTTGCATTACTTGAAGAAGATCGCCCTTTACAAACTGAACTACAACAGATCATTAATCGTTTCGACAAACTTGAATTGTTGAATCAATTTCAACAATAGGTCGAGGAGCGAAACATGCAGGCAGATGTAATCATTGAAATCCCATTTCATGATGTCGATACCATGAATGTAGTTTGGCATGGACATTATCTAAAGTATTTTGAAATTGCACGTTGTAAGTTATTGGAGCAATTTAATTATAACTACAATCAAATGAGAGCATCGGGCTATGCGTGGCCTGTGATTGAAAGCCATGTGCGTTATGTACAAGGCATTGAGTTTGAGCAAAAGATTAAAGTACGAGCTATTTTAAAAGAATGGGAAAACCGCCTAAAAATTGAGTATTTAATTCTCGATGCAGAAACTGGGCGACGTTTAACCAAGGGTTATACCACGCAAGTGGCTGTGAATATGCAAACACGAGAAATGTGTTATCAGTCCCCACAAATTTTGTTGGATTGTTTAAATGCATGGGATGAATTTAAAGGAGAGGTTATATGATTTTTAATCTCTTTGTTTTGGGGGATCGTCGCCAAGTTATTATCGTTCCCCCCTCTAAATCTCCCCCTTATCAGGGGAAGACTTCCACGAATTTGATATATTCTTTGGTTTGTGGAATTGTCTCCATTTTTAAGGGAGGAATAGGGGGGGCTAAACTTGGAATTTCCCTCTTTATCGTGCTTTCTCTATTTAGCGCATTCAGTTATGCCGATAACACTGCGGTGACGACGATTTTTCAACAATTGTCGAAAAATGATATGGTTCGTGCGGACTTTGAACAACAAAAGAAGTTAGCCAGTTTAAATAAAACCTTTGTTTCGAATGGCACATTGAGCTTTGCAAAATCCAATGGGGTGCTTTGGCAAATTAAGCGACCTGTGCAAGCGGATCTGATCGTGACGCAAAAGAAATTGGTGCAAAAAACGCAAAGAACCTATAGCCAGATTCAGATAGATCAATCCCCGTATAGTTCTGTTGCGACTTTATTTTTGCAACTCATGTCGGGTGACGAAAAAGCATTAGCCAAGAATTTTAATGTGGTGTCTGCGGATTATCGAGCAACAGGTTGGAAGATTGCCTTAACACCGAAGTCGAACTTATTTAAAAAATTGTTTGTGCGGATTGATGCGCAAGGGCAGCAATATGTCGATAAAATTGTGATTCAAGAACAAGCCAATAACAGCACGACGATTTTATTCCGTAATCAAAATACTCAACCGAACCAACTTACGGCTGCTGAATATGCGCTTTTCCAATTGGCAAAATAAATTTACTGCCCTTTGGTTAATCATCTTAACCATTGTTGGTCTCGCACTTGCTGTTGCATGGTTGAAAAAAGAGATTCATATCCAAACCAATATTTTCGCTTTGCTGCCTGAAACACAACAAAATCCTGAGCTTGCCAAAACCCAGCAATACATGAGTGATCAGCTCAATCAAAAAGTATTTTTGGTTTTAGAAAGCACTGATCAACAGGCTTTAGCGCAAGCAACTCAGTTACTCCAAAAACAGTTACAACAGAGTGTATTGTGGCAGCCATTGAAGCCACAACTTGATTTAGAACAATTCTCGAAACAGTTATATCAACATAAAGTCGGTTTATTGAATCCGCAAGCTCAACAGTATTTACAGCAACAAGATTACCAAGCCTTAACTGAACAAAGTTTGATGCAACTGATGAGTGTGGGGATGCCAATTACGGCTGAATCATTACGACAAGATCCATTGTTGTTGTTTCCTCGCTATATATTGAGTGTCGCCAATCAAATCTCAAGCAAAATTGAGCTAGAGCAGGGTTTTGCCACCATTCATGACGATCAGAAAACCTCACGCTTGTTGGTCTTAGAATTAACACAGAGCCCATATAATATTGATTATCAAGAGCAAGTTTCTGCTTGGATTGTACAGTTACAACCACAGCTTACCAAGCTCAAGGTACAGTCGCATTGGACGGGAACGATTTTATTCTCGAATTTTGGAACACAATCTGCCAAACAGGAAATCTCAACTATTGGACTTGGTTCAACTTTGGGTTTAATTCTATTGGTTTGGTTTGGTTTTCGCTCATTCCGCCCATTGCTCACGGAGTTCATCGCAGTTTCAACAGGTACTTTGTTGGCATTTGCAGTGACACATTGGATTTTTGGTGAAATTCATCTGATGACCTTGGTCTTTGGGGCGAGTTTGATTGGGGTCTGTGTTGATTTTTCTTTCTATTTTATGGCGATGCAATCACAGCATCGAAAGCTGGATGGTTTCAAAATCCTAACTCCGCTGTTACCTAGCTTATTCATGGGTCTGATGACGACTGTTGTGGCTTATGTTTTCCTCAGTTTTACTCCATTTCCTGCCTTTAGACAGATTGCGGTTTTTTCGATTGTCGGTTTAGTCGCAGCATGGATCACCAGTGTTTTGTTATTACCAAGGTTACCACCGTTAAATGCACAAGCTGCAATTCAACGCTTAGTTTGGGTTGGACAGGCACGACAATGGTTTCAGCAACATCACACAACCCGCTATGGTTTGATTTTGACCATTATCGTGATTGGAACGATCAGCTTATTTTCTTTGCAATTCAATGATGATATTCGTAATTTACAAAGTATGGATGCCAAACTAAAACAGCAAGATCAATACATTCGTACTTTGTTCGGACAGCAACAGAGCAGTGATTATTTTGTGGTGCAAGCGAGTTCGAGTGCAGCGTTAGAACAGCAGGAAGCTCAATTGATTCATCAACTGCAACAGCTTCAGACTCAGGGCAAGATTGATCATTTTCAAGCTTTAGGGCAATGGATTCCACCCATGGCGCAGCAACAGCAAAATGTACAGTTATTAGCGAAAATTCCTGAATCCATCTTAAAAAATTATGCAGAGACTATGGGGTTGAAATTTGCAGATGTTCAAGCTTGGCAGCAGCAACTCACTCAGCAGCCATTGCTGACCACACAAGTTTTTCAGCAACATCCTTTAGCGTTTTTACAAGTGAATCCGACACAGCGTTTAGTGATTGTCAATGGCGTCAAGCAGGTCGGGGTGTTAGAGCAATTAGAGTCAGCCCATGTTCATTTTCAGCAGCCTGTTCATACGCTCTCCCAAGCTTTTGCACAGCATCGTCAGCAAGCACAGCATTTGTTGATCTATGCCTTGTTGAGTTTGGCGATTGGTTTAGGGATTATCTATGGCATCCGTTCAATTTTGCCCTTAGTGCTGCCAGTGACTCTCGCTTTATTGAGTACTTTTGCAGTACAGGCATGGTTGGGTGTGGAAATTAACCTATTTAGTATTATGGGGACATTTCTGATTATTGGGATTGGCGTAGACTATGCCATTTTTTATCGACATGGGCATGATCATCCTCAAGTCGTTGGCATGGCGTTATTCTTGTGTATGATGTCGACTTTATTGGGCTTTGGACTATTATCACTGAGTCATACTTATGCGATTCAATGTTTTGGCTTAACCGTTTTATTGGGTGTCATTTTTTCATTTATTTATGCAACTTTACTCACACCTGCAGATCAAAAACATATTGTGAATTTAGAAACAAATTAAAAAATTTAAATTTTAGGGGGTTATATGAATACTATACAAAAAACAGATGTTGTGATTATTGGGGCTGGGCCTTCTGGTAGCTCTGCTGCGGCATTACTTCGTCAAAAAGGCTATGCGGTCACGATCATCGAAAAACAATATTTTCCTCGTTTTTCGATTGGTGAATCATTATTGCCACAGTGTATGGTGTTTTTAGAAGAAGCAGGCTTGCTCGATACGGTTCGTGAGCATGTGGAATCACGTGGGTTTCAATTTAAAAATGGTGCGGCATTTTTATGTGGTCAAAAACACAGCCATTATAATTTTACTGAAAAATTTACCGATGGCCCTGGGACAACATGGCAAGTCCGTCGTGCGGATTTTGACCATTTACTAGCGCAACAAGCTCAGCAGTATGGTGCAGATGTACAATTTGGGCATGAGGTGATTGCCGTCGATGTGGCATCTGAGCAACCGATTTTAACAGTCTTAGATGAGTCACAGCAACAATATCAAATTCAAGCCAAGTTTTTACTGGATGCGAGTGGCTTTGGGCGAATTTTGCCGAAGTTCTTAGACTTGGAAAGTCCTTCAAATTTCCCTGTGCGTCGTGCAATTTTTACCCATATTGAAGATGGGATTGCTGATCGAACTGATTTTGATCGAGAGAAAATTTTAATTACTGTCCATGAGAAAGATCATCGAGCTTGGTATTGGTTGATTCCTTTTGCGGATGGACGTGCATCATTTGGTGTGGTAGCAGAACAAGATTTCTTTGATCACTATCAATCAGAGGATATCGAACAAAATGAACCTGAACCATTATTGAAACGAATTCTAGCGGATGATCCTGCTTTATCTCAGGTATTAGAACAAGCTAAATTTGATACACCTGTACGAACTTTGGTGGGTTATTCTGCCAATGTGAAGCATTTAGCAGGTTGTAACTATGCGTTATTGGGTAATGCAGGTGAATTTTTGGATCCTGTGTTTTCTTCAGGTGTAACCATTGCATTGAAATCATCAAGCCTTGCTGTACCGTTACTCGGTCGAGTGCTGCAAGGTGAGCAAGTCGATTGGATGCAGGAATATGAAGTCCCGCTACGTAAAGGTATTCAAGTTTTCCGCGCTTATGTTGAATCTTGGTACGAAGGCGAATTTCAAGATGTGGTCTTTTCTAGTAATCAAAATGAAAGTATTCGCCGTATGATTTCCTCTCTATTGGCTGGTTATGCATGGGATGAACAGAATCCAATTCATAAAAATGCAAAACGTCGTCTAAATACCTTGGCTGAATATTGTCGAGAGGGCTTGGCACAAGAGCAAGCCTTAGAGGTTTAGTATGCAACAAATTTGGGGTGGCTTACTGTGTATGAGTCTCTTGCTATTGGGGGGGTGTCAGTTGATGCCCCACGCGCAAGGTCTGAAAAGCAGCCATTGGCAAGCACAACAATATCAGCGTCAAGATCAGGTTGAGGTACAGTGGAAAGACAAAAGTTTTAGCTTTCTACTGTATCAGCAGCAAAAAGGTCAGCAGTTAGAGTTGGTGGGATTGGGTTTGACGGGTCAGCCTTTATTCCAACTTATATTTAATGGACAACAAGTGAAGGTACAACAACGAATTGAAGCGATGCGATTACTACCGTTTGAGTTTGTTGCTCGTGATATTTTGTTTGCCACTTATCCAAATTTTGCTCAATTGGGACAAGAGGCGGTTCGTGTCGAGAATACTGCGAATCAGCAAACGGTTTTTATTGGGCAGCAAGTGGTATTGCTTGTCAAAAAACAGCCGAGTTCGATTGAGTTAGATAATCTACAAGTCCCTTATCGCATGACTTTAAGTTCAATTGAAAATACTTTAAACCCAGATCAGCCTGAGCCAGTAGTAAAGCCATGAGTCAGCCTTTATCCAAACAGCCACAATTTCAAGCGGTTGGAATTCCCCTGAGTATAGGGTTATCTGCATTGGGGCAAACCGCTCAGCATATTCAGCACAGTTTAACTCAAACCAATAATACCTTGACTTTAGAGAATGGCTTAGTGGTCGATCGTTTGGTATGGGTTGGACGTTATGCTCATCCACTGATTGATCAAGTATCCGAATGCTTAGATGCATTCGATTCTCGAAACTTACGGTTTGCATTAACTGCTTTGGCGACGATTGAAACTGAGCTTCGAGATTATGTGGCTAAGATTGATCCAAAGCGTTTAAGTATCGTGGTTGGAACATCAACTTCAGGTATTTCAGATAGTGAGGCACTGCTGAAGCAATATTTTGAGGGGGATACCTCGATTGCAATTTCGCATCAGCCACAAGAAATGGGGTGCCTCGCAAAAGCATTGCAAAAGCATCTCGAATGGCAAGGGGCTGCTTATACGATTTCGACGGCATGTTCTTCTAGTGCTAAGGCATTTGCTGCGGGGCAACGTTTAATTCAGTCAGGTTTGGCTGATGCCGTTTTAGTTGGTGGTGTTGATACTTTGTGTCAACTGACCTTAAATGGTTTTAATAGTCTCGAAAGTTTGTCTGCTGATATTTGCCAACCCTGCGGTATCAATCGTGATGGTATTAATATTGGTGAAGCTGCCGCTTTGTTTTTATTGACCAAAGAAGCAGCACCCGTGATGTTATACGGTGCTGGTGAATCAATGGATGCATGGCATATTTCAGCACCCCATCCAGAGGGTGAGGGCGCTGCAATCGCAATGCAACGTGCCTTAGCGAGTGCCGAGATTGAACCGCATCAGATTGGATATGTAAATTTGCATGGTACGGCAACTCCACAAAATGATGCGATGGAAATCAAAGCCATTCGACAGGTATTTCAAGAGCATGCCGTTGCACTCAGCAGTACTAAGCATAAGACAGGACACTGTTTAGGCGCGGCGGGTGCAATAGAAGCTTTGATTTGTACGCAAGTCTTAAATAATCAAACATGGTTGCCTATCCATCAACAGACTGATATTGATCCTGAATTAGCAGATCAAAACTATGTAAGCGATGCTCAGCTTGTACATCCGATTCAATATGCTATGAGTAATTCTTTTGCCTTTGGCGGAAGTAATATCAGTTTGCTATTTGGCGTGGAGCAATAAATGAAACTAGATGCGATTCAGTATATTCCACACGAACAGCCGATGGTGTTTATTGATTATCTTGTGGAAGCTAATGAAGGCTATGCGATTGCTGAGCTGAGCATTACCACCGATTTGATGTTTTCTGAAGAAGAGGGTTTACCGACTTGGGCAAGCATTGAAATTATGGCGCAAACGGTAAGTGCATATTCAGGCTGGCTCGGGCAGCAAAAGCAGCAGTCGCCCAAAGTTGGTTTTTTGTTAGGTACGCGAAAATTACATTTACCTGTTGCCTATTTTGCACTGGGTCAGACCCTTAGAATTCGAGTGGAACAGCAATATTTACATGAAGGCTTAGGGCAATTTTCTTGTGAAATTTATTATGCAGATCATGTTATTACTGCTTTGTTAAGCGTGTATGAGCCGACTGATCAATCTGTATTAAAGTTATAAGTTTGGGATAAAGAATGGACAGAAGAATATTAGTCACGGGTTCAAGTCGTGGTATTGGTAAAGCGATTGCATTGCAATTAGCTCAAGCAGGATTTGATATCACGATTCATGCGCGTTCTCGTGAAGCTGAGGCGCAACAAGTGGTTGAACAAATTCAAAAACTTGGACGCAAAAGCCACTATGTATTATTTGATGTAAATGCACGAGAATCTGTTAAAAGTCTATTAGAACAAGAAGTTGAACAACATGGGGCATTCTATGGGGTCGTGTTAAACGCAGGACTTACCCACGATGGCGCATTTCCTGCATTAACGGACAACGATTGGGATGAAGTGATTTCGACTTCATTAGATGGTTTTTATAACGTACTTAAACCATTAATCATGCCAATGATCCATTTGCGTAAGGGCGGACGTATTGTCACACTTTCTTCTGTTTCTGGAATTATGGGCAATCGTGGGCAGGTGAATTATAGCGCTGCCAAAGCAGGTTTGATTGGCGCCACCAAAGCGCTAGCTTTGGAATTGGCAAAACGTAAAATCACGGTGAATTGTGTTGCACCGGGTTTGATTGAAACTGAAATGGTGACCGAAGAAGTCAAAGCATATGCGTTGAAAATGATACCAATGCAACGTATGGGACAAGTCGATGAAGTGGCGAGCGTGGTGAATTTTTTATGTTCTGATGATGCTGATTATATCACGCGTCAAGTGATTTCAGTCAATGGAGGTTTAATCTAATGAAGCGTGTTGTTGTCACAGGAATGGCCGGGATTACCTCATTAGGTGAAACAGCCGATGAAATTTTTGCTCAATTTCATGCAAGTAAAAGCGGAATTTGCTATATGCCTGAGTGGGAGCAATATGTTGATTTAAGAACAAAATTGGCTGGACAGGTTAAGTCCTTTCAGATCGCTAAACATTTTAATCGAAAAGTGATGCGTGGTATGGGGCGTGTCGCTTTGATGTCGGTGATTAGTGCCGAAAATGCCTTACAAGATGCAAACTTATTAGATTCAGCTCTTTTGAAAAGTGGTGATGTTGGGGTTGCTTTTGGTTCTTCTGCTGGGAGTGTTGATGCGATTAGTGAATTTGGCAATATGCTGATTGATCAAGACATGAGCAAAATTAATGCGACGACGTATATCCGTATGATGTCGCATACCAGTGCTGTCAATATGACCGTCTACTTTGGATTGAAAGGATTAACTTTACCAACATCGAGTGCATGCACCTCAGGTTCGATGGCGATTGGGCAAGCTTATGAAGCGATTAAATATGGCAAACAAACCATCATGATTGCAGGCGGTGCAGAAGAACTCAGTGCGGCAGGGGCGGCTGTTTTTGATGTTTTGTTAGCGACCAGTCGAATGAATGATCACCCTGAAAAATCACCACGTCCTTTTGATGCTAACCGAGATGGTTTAGTGATTGGTGAGGGTGCAGGATGTTTAATTATTGAAGAATATGAACATGCTATACAACGTGGTGCAACAATCTATGCTGAAATTGTAGGGTATGCGAGTAATACCGATGGTCAACATGTGACTAAACCTAATACCGAAATGATGGGGCGTTGTATGCAGATGGCACTTAAAGATGCACATTTGGATGCGAGTCAAATTGACTATGTGAATGCACATGGCACATCGACAGATCAGGGTGATATTGCTGAAACCCAAGCAACTGCAAGAATATTAGGTCGTAAACCAATCAGTTCATTGAAAAGCTATTTTGGGCATACTTTGGGTGCTTGTGGTGCAATCGAGGCATGGTTAGGCATCGAAATGATGAATCGTGGGCAACTGGTGCCGACCTTAAATCTAGATGAAATTGACTCACAATGTGGTGATTTAGATTATATTACTCAGCAAATTAGAGTTAGCAATACCAATATCATAATGAGCAATAATTTCGCTTTTGGCGGGATTAATACCTCACTTATTTTTAAACGCGTAACATAACAAGGAGCACAATAATGTCAATCAAACAATTATTTTTGGTTGCAGTACTTGCAACGGGCTTTACAACATCTGTTCAAGCAGCCGATGTAACACATAATTTCGATTTTAAAGCAGCAGTTGATCGTGCTGTAGCTGACGGTACTTTAGATGGCACAGTCAAGTTTTATCTCAAAGGAAATAAGTATGGTGGTAAAGTTTTAGAGCAAGATATTGTCACAAACCCAAAAACCAATGGCTTTGGTAAATCGGCTGAAACTGCATGTGACTGGGTACTTCGTTCCGCACTTATTCAGTTAGACAAAGCGGCAAAAGCACGTGGTGCAAATGCGGTGGCCAATATTGTGAGCTACTATAAAAAGAATGAAACCAAAAGTACGACAACCTATGAATGTCATAAAGGTGTAGCGGTTGCAGGTGTTGCACTGAAAGGCGATCTTGTTAAGTTCTAAATCTATTTAATAAGCTACTGTTTTTATTAAATGGTAGTTTACTGGGTGAAGCTGATGGTGGCACGTAAAATTGAAATACATATTCAAGCTTTGGCTTCACTTCTTGAGCGAGATAAAGCAGATTTCTCAGATTTTAGATCGTTTAATGATTATCAAAAACAACAGATTAAAGCCTATCGGGATCAACTTTTGGCAAATAAATTAAAGTGTTTAACTACTGATCTACAATTTTCAAAACATGAATATGGTAAACCATTTTTAAGCTCTCATACCTTGGAATTTAATCATTCACATAGTCAACAATACTATGCTTTGGCGATGAGCGAGCGTGTGAAAGAAATTGGTATTGATGTGGAAGAGCTGGATCGGAAAGTTCGTTTTGATGCCTTGGCTCAACATGCCTTTCATCCTGAAGAATATCAAGCATGGTTGCAACAAGATCAAGACCCAGAGTATTGGCTCAGAGTATGGACGACTAAGGAAGCAATTTTAAAAGCATCAGGTTTTGGAATTAGACTGAATTTAAATAGTTTAATTACACAAGTTCATCCATCACATGATGGTGGAATGTGTACTCATCCTTTGATTGGAACATTTGCTTATCAAAATTTTGTTTTAAATCAGAAGATCGTGCTGACTATCGCATGGCGTGCAGAGCAGTCTTGTCGCGGTTTTCAATTTCCGCAGATTCAAATTATTCAACATTGATAAATGAAGAACGTACAACCTCGTGCTCTAATCTTAATCAAAAAAGCCAGCATTATGCTGGCTTTTTTGATTTGAATTTTACGATGATTCAGATTTAAGGAATTTCTTCTTCATCAAATTCAGGTTTAACTTGGACAATAAAATCTTGACGATTTAAACCACGCCATAAAGCAAATGCGGTACCAATATAAATTGATGAGTATGTACCAATAAAAATACCCACACACATTGCAATTGAGAACCAATGTAAACCATCACCTCCCCAGAACATCATGGCGAGAACCACAAGTAATAGGGTCATTGAGGTATGTATCGTACGACGCAAGGTCTCTGTTAATGCGATATCTACAATTTCACGTGGTGTTGCTCCACGAATTTTACGGAAGTTCTCACGGATACGATCCGATACAACGATGTTATCGTTGAGTGAGAAACCCATTACCGCAAGTATTGCTGCAAGCACGGTTAAATCAAATTGCCATTGGAACAATGCAAACGTTCCGATGATAATTACAATATCGTGAAATAATGAGATTACGGCACCCATTGCAAGTTTAAACTCGAAACGAATGGTGACGTAGATCAGCATTAAGATCAAAGCAAGTGCAAGCGCACCTGCAGAGCGGATATAAAGCTCATTACCTACTTGACCACCA
Organism: Acinetobacter sp. AG1; assembly: GCF_001005525.1. NCBI lineage: Bacteria > Pseudomonadati > Pseudomonadota > Gammaproteobacteria > Moraxellales > Moraxellaceae > Acinetobacter > Acinetobacter sp. AG1. The sequence goes on from NZ_LBMZ01000124.1 coordinate 61,952, forward strand.
ACAGAGTCAACTTTATGGACTTCTGCTTGGTTATTTGGCAATTGGACTGCTTTAGTGATGGTATCGTTTAGATCTTCAACTTTAAGATCTTCTTGCACTGGCATACGTACAATCAGGTCTTTATTACTTCCTAATGTTTGTACAACGGCATCTTTAAAGCCTGCTTTATCGAGTGCTTGAGCAACTTGAGCTGGTTGAACAGCTTCTTTGTAGTTGAGTTCAGCAGAGATACCTCCAGTGAAGTCCAAACCAAGATTCAGCCCCTTTGTGACGATAAAGAAAACGCTCGCAAGAGTAATCAAGATCGAGAAGATTGCAGCAGGTTTAGCAATCTTCATGAAAGGAATGATTTTTAGATCATCTGGGCGACCGTATTGTTTTGAGTCTTGTTGAGTCAGATCAGTCATGTGAATCTCCTTAAATACTCAACTTAGTCAAATTACGGCGTTTGCCATAAATGAGCTGGACGACAGCACGGGTCACAGTAATCGCAGTAAACATTGAACATACGATACCGATCATCAAGGTGACAGCAAAGCCTTTGATTGGGCCTGTACCAATTGCGAACAAGATAAATGCTACGATGAAAGTGGTTAAGTTCGAGTCGAAAATGGTGTTATAGGCACGATCATAACCTGCGACAATTGCTTGTTTAGGGGAGGCTCCCCAAAGCATTTCTTCTCGTATACGTTCGCAGATCAGTACGTTGGCATCAACCGCCATACCAATACCAATAACGATCCCCGCGATACCCGGTAAAGTGAGGGAAGCACCAATCCATGACATAAAAGTTAAAATCATGGCAAGGTTGAACACCAAGGCAAAGTTTGCAATTAAGCCAAAGAGACGGAAGAAAACAACCATCCAAATTGCAACCAACAAGAAACCGATTTGAGTCGATAACACACCCTTATCAATATTCTCTTGACCAAGACTTGGACCAACAACACGCTCTTCTACAAAGTACATTGGTGCAGCTAAAGCGCCCGCTCGAAGCATCAAGGCAAGTTCTGCTGCCTCTTGAGGTGAATCTAAGCCAGTGATACGGAATTGTGAGCCCAATACAGCTTGAATGGTTGCCGCATTGATGACCACAGATTCTGTATATGGTGTGCGTACTTCAGTTTGAGCACCCGTCTTAGGATCAGCAACATAAGAGATCTTTTGTTTATTTTCAATAAACAATACCGCCATACGTTTACCCACGGCATTACGTGTTGCATCTGCCATGAGCTTACCACCAGCGGTATCTAGGGTAATATTTACTTCAGCGCCGCCAGAATCTTGACTAAAACCAGAGCTTGCATTTTGAACACGCTCACCTGTCAAAATACGATTACGTTGTAAAAGAAGTTGACGACCGCTGTCCAGAGATTGATAAGCAAAAACCTCAGTACCCGGTGGAAGTGGTTGACCATTATATTTGCCAGTGTATTGATCAATATATTGATCATTACTGTCAGCAACTAAACGGAATTCTAAGTTCGCGGTACGACCTAATACACGTTTTGCTTCAGCAGTATCTTGGACACCCGGTAGCTCAACTACGATACGGTTACTACCTTGCGTTTGTACCAATGCTTCTGCTACACCAAGTTCGTTAATACGATTACGTAATGTAGTTAAGTTTTGGTTGACTGCATAAGGCTGAATTTCTTGACGACGAGTATCTGTATAATTCAGTTTTAGAGTCGCGCCAGATGTCGTTGCAACGGCTTGTTGAGTAAACTCATTACCGTTACGACGTAAAAAATCTGCCGCGGCATCACGATCTGCATTGTCAGCAAATTGGATCGTAATGGTGTTATTACTTAAAGCAAGATTATTAAATTTAATTTTGTTGTCACGAAATTGACGACGCAAATCAGTCGCAGATGTTTCCATACGCTGACCAATCGCTTTATCCATGTCGACTTCAAGCAAGAAATGTACACCGCCACGTAAGTCCAAACCGAGTTTCATCGGTTTAGCCCCAATCTTTCGCAACCATTCTGGTGTTGTTGGTGCAAGGTTGAGTGCAACCACATAGTCATCACCTAAGTCACGGCGCAACACTTCTTTGGCTTTTAACTGTGCTTCTGAAGAGTTTAATCGTAATAATGCCGCATTATTGGTGAAGCTATTGTCGTGACTGCTAATGTTGGCAGTTTTTAAAATCTGCTCCGCTTTTTGCACAATGGTTTGATCTATTTTTGTGCCTGCTTTAGCGCCTGAAATTTGGACAGCAGGTTCATCTGGATACAAACTAGGAAGTGCATATAACGTACTGATCACAAGTACCACAAGGATCAGTAAATATTTCCATGCAGGGTAACGCATTCGCTTTCTTCTTAAATGAAAAAGTCGTGCTGAGGCACGACTATCTTATGATTAAAGGTTATTTAGTGTGCCTTCAGGTAATACTGAAATGACACTCGCACGTTGAATTTTTACATCGACACCACGGCTGAGTTCAACTACTGCAAAGTCACCATCAAGTTTGGTGATTTTTCCCATCAAACCGCCTGCAAATACGATTTCACTGCCCACACCTAAGCTTTCGATTAAAGAACGATGCTCTTTAGCACGTTTTGCTTGAGGTCTCCAAATCAAGAAGTAGAAGATCCCGATAAATACAGCAATCATCAACAAGTTTGCCATCAGGCTAGGGCCTTGTGCAGCCGCTGGAGCAGCGTGAGCAGTAGAAATTAAAAAGCTCATTTCGATTTCCTAAAATTAAAAAGTCAAAAATTAATAATAAAATTCCAATTCGTTTTGCAATGTACCTTGTCTTGCGGTCAGGCGCAAATCTTGATGCAATTCATTCACATTAGTCTTCTGGACAAGCGGGAACTTCTAGACCACGACGTGCATAAAAGTCCTGAACATATTCGTCAAATGTGCCGTTATCCAATGCATCACGCATCCCTTGTGTCAGTCTTTGGTAATAACGCAAGTTATGAATGGTGCCGAGCATCGATGCCAACATTTCTCCGCATTTCTCTAAATGATATAAATAGGCACGGGTGAAGTTTTTACAAGTGTAACAATCACAATGTGGATCTAAAGGTCCTTTATCATGACGATATTTACTATTACGAATTCTTACCAGACCATCAGTGACAAAATAATGACCATTACGTGCATTACGGGTTGGCATGACGCAGTCAAACATATCGACACCACGGCGAACTGCCTCAACGATGTCTTCTGGTTTACCAACACCCATCAAATAACGTGGTTTGTCCTGTGGCATTTTGTTTGGTAAATAATCAAGCACTTTGATCATTTCTTCTTTTGGTTCACCAACTGATAAACCACCAATTGCATAACCATCAAAGCCAACTTCTAATAAACCTTTAAGTGATTCATCACGGAGATCTTCATACATACCGCCTTGAATAATACCGAATAAGGCATTTTTATTCTTAAGCTCATCATGGTGGTGGGTTTTACAGCGTTTAGCCCAACGCAAAGACAGTTGCAGAGATTTTTGCGCTTCTTCATGTGTTGCTGGGTAAGGAGTACATTCATCAAAGATCATCACGATATCTGAATTCAGTACGTGTTGGATCTCCATTGAAATTTCTGGAGACAAAAACACCTTTGAACCGTCAATAGGAGAACGGAAAGTTACACCTTCTTCTTTGATTTTGCGCATTGCGCCTAAGCTAAATACTTGGAAACCACCTGAGTCGGTCAAAATTGGTTTATCCCATTGGATAAACTCATGTAGACCCCCATGCTCCTTGATCACTTCCAAGCCAGGACGTAAATATAAATGGAAGGTGTTACCTAAAATAATCTGTGCCTGAATTTCTTCAATGTCACGAGGTAACATGCCTTTCACTGTACCGTAAGTACCCACGGGCATAAACACAGGTGTTTCAACCACACCATGCTCTAACGTAAGTCGACCACGACGGGCACGTCCCGACTGACCTAATTTTTCAAATTTCATGACACATCCATCAAGGCGAAAAAACAGTTCGCTGATCAAAAGCGGCTATTTTCCTTGATTATGGCGTGTAGTTCTACTACTAAATGTAGCGTAAGTTAAAAAATAAAAAAGCCAATCAAGATAAAGCTTAGATTGACTTATATTCAAGTAAAAATAAATTTTAAAAATTCGGTTTATAGTCAAAATTTTCAGTTGCAAGATTATCCTTAAACGGGCGAATGGCTTTCTTGGATAAGGTTAGGGTATTGATCAGGTTGTTGGGGAAAACCTCGATCTGGTTATTAAACAATTCTACGTTACGGTTAAATATCGTGATTGCCGCACCCACATTCTCGTTTTGTTCCTGAATATCATCCATCATCTTGCTATAAAGTGCATCAGCTTTCAGTTCAGGATAATTTTCCACCACCACATTGAGGCTACGAATCAGTTCCTTACTCATTTTCTCAATCTGTTGTAATTGAGAAATATCGGTATCATTGACATTCAGATTCAGAATTTGTTGGCGTAATTCAGTCACTTTTTCCAAAGTTGATTTTTCAAACTGAGTATATTGATCTAATGTTGCTTCCAATGCTTCTAAAGTCTTTACTTTTTGACGCTCAAAGTTAGCAACTTCTGACCAAGCACGTTTAGTCGCATTAAAATAACGAACAATATTGTTACGTGTGTAAATCGCCCATACAACGATCACAACAAAAATTCCCAAGAATATGAGTAAACCGGTCATCGTCATTCCCCTTATTATGTTTTCCCTAAGCCCTCTCTCAAAGAGAGACGGAGGATTTATTGAATTAAATTAAGCATCAATTGTTGAAACTTTTGATATTGCGGCATGGTCATGGTACGTAAATGTCCACGTAATGCAGAAATATCATGGATTTCACTGCGTTTACTGGCGGTTTGGAAAAGGTTTTGTTCGCCGAGGTAACACAAAATTTGCTCTTCATGATGATAAATTAAATCACCAGTAAAATGTTGAAAAAAATCATGTAGCTTTAAAGTGAGGCTGGGACTAATTTCTTTTGCTAATTGATGTTGATCGACCCCAAAAATATTTAACTCTTGGTTAATTAAAATATCGCTGCTTTGCCATGAACTTGTATATGGTTCAAAAAAACGAGAACGTTTATTGCTGACCGCTATTCCTGAAGCAGGCATTTGAAAAATAAAAGCTCCCCATAGATATTTGTGAATTTCTTTGGCAATTTTCTGATTGCTATTTTCTTCCTGAAAAATGGGTAGTTCACTGACATAGTGATATTGAAACAATAAAACTTGATGTTCTGTCGTACCATCATGCCATGTAGTTGAAGCATATTGGATGATTTCGTTAGATTCAGTGCCACGATTAAATAATGGGAAAAATTGCTTCAATCTACTGATCACCAATAATGGCTGTGCTTGAATGGGTAAATAAGCGGGTAGCTGTTGAAATTGCAGACCATAACGTAAGACAGTCATGCGTTGTTCGAGATATGTAATGACCTGTGTGAGCGGCTCTTTTGGCTCATACAGTAAATACGCTAAAAAGCCAGTCAAAAAGGCAGCGAGAAGGCTAAAGATATACTGAATATGTGGGTGAAAAAAATAGCCAAATACTAATGTGCAGACGCTCACAATGCCTAAAATAAAAGGCAATACATTAAAAAAGCATAAGCTATGATCATCACGCCACGGATGTAAAGCATCCAGCAAATCTTGATCACTATGTGATTTTTGCCCTATATCCCAAAGCCGAGCAATATTGCGGAAAACCTGCGCATTTTTTTTTCGTCTTATATGTAAGGCTTGTTCTACAGTATCGATCGGCATCGTTCTATTTAAATCAGTTGTTTAATTGATCCACTAGCATAGCATCACCATAGCTAAAGAAACGATAGCGTTGTTCAACAGCATGTTGATAAGCCGCTAAGATGTGGTCTCGATTTGATAATGCAGAAACTAGCATCAGCAAAGTTGATTCTGGTAAATGGAAATTAGTAATCAAACGATCTACGATACAGAATTGATAACCTGGATAGATAAAGATTTGCGTATCACCTGTCCAAGCTGCAATTTTACCTTGATTAGCTTGCGCAGCACTCTCTAAGGCACGAGTCGCAGTCGTTCCAACAGCAATGACTTTATTACCACGAGCTTTAGTTTCTAAAATTAGATCAATTGTGGCTTGCGGCACATCACACCATTCACTGTGCATAATATGATTGGTGATGTCGGTGGTACGTACAGGCATAAAGGTGCCTGCACCTACGTGTAAGGTCACAAAAGTCTTTTGCACGCCTTTAGCGGCTAATTTTTCTAATAAGCCTTGGTCGAAATGTAGGCTTGCTGTCGGCGCTGCAACACTGGCAATTTTTTCAGGATCGTGGAATACAGTTTGATAACGCTCAGTATCAATCTCTTCGGCTTCGCGGTTGAAATAAGGCGGGATTGGGAGCTGACCGTATTGATCCAGCACCGACAAAATCGGTTGTGAAAACTTCACCACAAACAGATTTTCATGGCGACCTTGTACCGTGACAGGAATAGCATCTTCACCGATATATAGTTCTGCGCCTGCTTTAGGTGAGTTACTTGATTTGACATGGCAATGTGCGGTGTGGGTGTCCAGCATGCGCTCAACCAGTACTTCGATTGCGCCACCTGTAGCGCGTTTGCCTTTTAAGCGTGCTTTCATGACTTTAGTATCATTCAGTACTAGCAAATCACCTTCTTCAAGTAAATCAAGAATATCGGTGAAAACATAATCGTGATACTGACCTTGAGCATCGATATGGAGTAGGCGAGATGCGCTACGACTATCTAGTGGGTAGCGAGCAATAAGTTCATCAGGAAGATCAAACGAAAAGTCGGAGAGTTGCATACATCTAAAACATTGCAAAAAATTGGGTGTAGTATAGTCTTTTTTGTGTTTTCTCGCTGAGTTCACGTGTTTATAAGCAGAAAAATATCTGAATGATTTAAAAGTGAGCAATAAGCGATAGTTAGTGTTTGACAATAAAATCAAACAGGTTATGATACGCAACACAAAGCATCGCACTCTTCCCGAGGTGGTGAAATTGGTAGACGCGGCGGACTCAAAATCCGCTGTCAGAGATGACGTGTCGGTTCGAGTCCGACCCTCGGGACCACTTATTAATCAATAAGTTATAATAAAATTGATTTTCTCAAGTCACCTAAATTTTGTAGATTTTTCTTAATCTGTAGCTCTTTTGTAGACAGTTGCTAATATTTCCATATCTATTCTATTATCGCCAGATGTTCTGAATTGTCAGTATTTGCATGGCTACCTATAAAATCACCAAATCATTTGTTGATAAAGTCGAGTTTGAAAAAACTGGTCAAAAAATCTATCGAGATGCCTCGTTAGTAGGTTTTGCTCTTCGTGTTACGCAGAAATCTAAAACATATATTGCTGAGCGTCGTAAAGATGGGAAAAACTATCGTGTCGCGATTGGGAAGTATTTTGAAATAACAGCAACTGAAGCAAGGATTAAAGCAGAAACAATATTGACACAAATTGGTACGGGTGAAGATCCTCGCAAACCACAAAAAATTAAAAAGCAAATTCCAACTTTGATGGTGGCATATCAAGATTACATAAATGAGCGTAACCTCAAAGGTAAAACGGTAATTTCTTATAATAAACAGATGAATAATTATCTTTCTGGTTTCCAGAATATTAGATTAAGTGAAATTACACGTCAGGATATTGTCACCAAGTTTAAGGAAATTACCAAAGTTAGCCCTGCTCAAGCTAATGGCTCCATGCGTTTATTAAGAGCAATTTATACATGGGCTGAATTTACATATACGGATGAAGATGAACAGCCTTTACTTAAGGATAATCCGATCAAAATTTTGACTGCAAAAAAACTGTGGAATAACATCAAAGCTAAAACTTCTTATCTTGAAGAAGAAGATGCTGGTAATTTTTTTAGTGCCTTATTGAATTATCAGGATGAAACACGATGGCATAGCAAGCCCTATGCAAATAATGCTCGAGATTTATATTTATTAATTATGCTGACAGGTGTTCGGCTTGACGAGGGGCAATGCTTGCGTTGGGAAACTGATGTCGATATGAATAAAGGTTTATTAATTTTCCATGATCCTAAGAATGGTGAGGACCACCATTTACCGATGGGAGATTTTTTGTTTGAAATATTTAAATTAAGATATGCTCAAAAAGGTAATGAATGGGTATTTCCTTCTCGTCAGAATGAGGGGTATCACATCACGAATATGAGGACTGCTTTAGCAAAGTTGAATGAAATGTCTGGAACAAATATTACGACTCATGATTTGAGAAGAACATATGCAACAATTGCTAACGATCTTGATTATAGCGTTGCTACCATTAAAAGGTTGCTAAATCATAAGGACTCATCACGACAAAATGATGTAACTTTGCGTTATATTCAAATGTCTACCAAGAAATTAAAACAGGCAATGAATGATATTGAGCAGCAAATATTTGAGTATACTCAGATCACACTGCATGATGCTATTAATAAAATTAAAGCCTCAAGTTAAGAGGCTTTGTATTCATATTGGCTTGTACTTTCGTATTTCTGTTTAAAAAACTCTAGTACATCCGTTTTTTGATATAGGATGGTTCTACCGACTTTTTTGAATCTTGGGCCGCCACCTTTACAGCGCCATTGTTGTAATAAGGAAATTGAAATCCCATAGTAAATAGCGATTGTTTCCTGTTCAAATTCAGCTTGATCTGCTGCATTAATGAATGCATTTTTTAATGCTAGTCTTTGTTCAAAAGTTATTTCTGAAATTTTAAGTTTTGCCATAAGTCCTCTCTATCTTAAGCATTGATTAGAGGTTGTCAGCTTAGATATAACTTGAATGGAAATGAATACTTCTATTAATGTTAATAAAAACATTGCTAGAATGTATTTATCTAATTGAAATTTATAAATATGAAAAAGATAAGTGCAGAAGACTTACATACCTTAAGCAATGAGTTATACCTATTAGCAATAGCGAACTTACATCTGAACGAATGGCAAGAATGCATTCAACAAGTTGAGTTGACTACTGGAGTAAAAGAGCTAATTTTAAAAAAGTTAGTGAGTCTTGGTGATAAAAGCTTTTATGATTTTTATCGGGAAAATAGTTTGTGGGGTGTAAGTAGCTTTAATGAATCGGTAACAGCAAGCCGAGTTGTTGAGCAAATTGGTTTAGTTGATAAGTTAATTGAAAATTTTAATGAGTTGGATGATTACATCGTCCAGACAGAATATAAGGGTATTCTTGAGGCATTGATTGAAATGATAACAACTCAATCAGGACAGGCAATACAATATGCATTGATTAGGCAATCTGTGTTAAGAAAGAAAATAGAAGGCTATATAAAGATTAAAGCTCGATATGAAAATAAACTTTATGCTAAACATAAGATTTTCTTTGATATTCTTAAGGAGCGTGCTGAAACGCAGGGAAAGTGGAAAAACCCGAATAGGGCTGTGAATGATGTATATGACGAAGTTATTGCAAAGTTTGAAGAAGTGGATCGGAACTTTATAGCAGAAAGATTGATAGAGCTTGAAAATAAAAAGAATATTCTTCTTCAGAAAATAACGATACAACAGCAGATTGTAGAATATGGTAACCCTCAAAAGAGTAGAAGAGTTCAAGATCCAGAAGATGATCTTGATCGTTTCTATGCAAAGAGAAGGCAAAAAAAATTAGCCTATGAACTAGAGTGCATCAATGCCAGCATCTCAAAATACTCTCATGCTTTAAAAGGAAAATACCCATTTATTAGCTTAGGTCGGGAAATCCTATTTAATAGTGACATTGAGTTATCGTTAATTAATTGTCTACGAAATGAGAAGAATTTGGTGAAGCAGATCATTATTCAAAAATGAGAGCTTTAAAAACTCGCTATTAGTGAAAGTTGGGTCTCGGGTGTTCCGTCATAGTGCATGAAAAATGATCTACCTCATTGTCAATCTTTAGTTTGGATGGATGTAATGAGGATAACTTCAAAGAAAGCTTGAGCCAGAGTAATTCTTGAATTTATCTATTAAAAATGAATAAAACCACACCTGTAGTAGGTGTGGTTTTTTTATGCCGAATTTTGTTGTGGGAGCTTTATTCTTAATTAGATAATTGAGGGATAGCTGACAAATTTTTAGTGAATAAATAGAAAATATTATAATTTAGACAGTTTAAATTTAAGGGATAGAAATAAGGTATAAAACTTTTAACTATATTAAATTAGATACTTTTACTGAACTTTTATGCTATTTTTTAAATATTCTATAACTAAAAATGGATTTTAACAGTGGACAAACTTTGGGTTGGAAGTAGTGATGAGTTCTTTCAGGGGCTATTTGCTTACTTGAAGAATAAGTTTCAAATCAAAATGGCAGCATTGTCTGTGATGCAAAAAAATACAGCAGTATGTATTTATCATGAGACGATTGTGGCTTTGGAAAGTATTCATGAGGTTCTAAGAAAAATTGAGAATGGCTCTGCACCAACCCGAGAAGACTACGAAAATGCAATAAAGAATCAAGATGAAACGGAGTCATTAGCGATTTCAGATTTCTATAAAAAATTGGCTTTAGTCGATCAAGGGGAGTTTGATGCTTTCCAAAATTTTCGAAATCACTATTACTTCGATACAACTATTAGTAACTATTCCGTTTTTTTGAATGAATATAGTAAAAATATGGGGTGCGAGTATGGTGAGTATTTTGAATTATCTAGCTTATGGACTAAAAAGAATTTTGATGCGGACAAGTTATTCAAGTTTATTGAATCTTATCAGGCACAGACATCTTTGGGGTTGATCACAGCTGAAGATATTCCTGATGAGATAGCGAGCCAGAATCGCATATATGAAATGCTCATACAGGACTATGATGATCTTGTCTCTCGTATAAGAAATATCGGGGTTAGTGTGGTCGATATTTTTTTACCTAGTAATCTTAGAAGGTATGAGGGGGATTCTGAATTATTCTCATCAAGAGAATTAATGATAGTAATTCATCGTCTAGAACAAGCTCTTAGGCAAGAAGATGGAATACTTTTAATCGTTAATCATGCTCATGTCATAAATAATAATAACTTTGTTCTATCCTACTTATTAATCTATAAGGCCAATATCTTCAAAACTTCAGAGGCCGTGCACGAGATGATTAGTCATGAAGTGCAGCGGATCATTGGTCAGATGCATATGTGGAGAATCAATGTTATACCTCGGGATAGCATGCTACAGCGTATATTTCCAGAGGAGTCTTTTTCGGGGAAACTCAAATCAAAAACAGATAAACAAACTTTCCGCAATAAATTTTTAAGATACTTTTTGTCGTGTATCTTCTTAATGAAACTTGATAAGGGGGAGGAACTGGAACATTATGAAGAGATGAAATATATTACTCTGAATAATTATTTGTATTTTAAAGAAAAAATATATTTTGATAATGCTGAGCAAGAAAATTCGTTCGAAGTTCCTAAAGAAAAACCGAAGCAAACTCAACCAAAAGTAGTTCCACATTTTTTGGATGAATTGATCAACGAAATAGAATTAGAAAAGTTTGATAAATATTTTAACAGTCGAGGACTGCCGACAAAAGAAGATCATAAGATCCAACTCATTCATTTTTTATGTAAACAGCAGGATACTACAAATGTATCAGAAGAGTTGATTGATGACCTAATCAGAATTGAGAGCTTCCTAAGTAGATTGAGTTGTGATCCTGTTTATGACTTTGCAGATGGCTACAATATTAAAAGTTTTCAAGCATCACCAAAATTAGTGAAGCTATCTTTCATGTTTCAGCAGTTTTTACTGGTTTCAGAGGTAGAGCGTATTAATCGTAGTGTACGTTTGCCCAGGGAGCTGAATTTAAAAGCAATTTCTTTTCTTGAGCAATATGACAGTTTCTTTGCAAGTGAATACGAAGTTTATAAAACTAGTCGTTTACGTAGAGATCTGGGAAAATACAGAATTAGTGCACTTCAGCCGCTAGCAAAGCAAGAACAACAGAGATTAAATACGGCCAGTAAAAAGATCGTCTCTATTCAGAATTACTTGAACCAGGTATTGGAAACAGATGTTGTAGTACTACGTTTCATTTTCAGCTGTAGGGGAAGAGCGGGAGAGCAAGCAACAATGTTTGATGATATATTCAGGGATTATGTTGATAATCTCAAACGCCGCTATACCAATGGATTTCGTTTAGAGGGGCACATTGGCATATATATTCCACATCGATACAAACACTACATAGATGCCACTTTATTTTTCAAAACTGATAAAAATACAGATATAGGGGATATTGCTATTCTTAGAAAGGTAGTGAGCGACTATTGGATTGATTATGTGGTTAATAAACAGGAACAAATTCATAGATTTAATGATAGGCACCCTCAAAACAATAAAAACTTATCATTTCTTAAAACTTCTTGGTCGTTGGATTTTAGTAAGTCTGGCCTAAAGACTAAGAAGTGGAAGGCATTAAATTTCTGTAAGAATATTTTAAATCCATTTAGTGATCTTAAACAGACCAAGTTAACGGCTCGTAGTCTGCCTATAGTTAAAACCGAAAACTCTTTAAATCATGACTATGTTGAAGTTTTTCAGGGGCAAAGGGCTAAACGTAAATTATTGATTGAGAAAGTTTCCCTTTACTATGCTTATGGTCCTACGATCTTGGTACGGCCAGATGAGTATGAATTGTTACCCCGCAAAAATTGTCTGATTCTTGGGAGGATACGTTCATTACATTCTAAGTAGAGTTAGAAGCCTGTATCATTATTTTCAAATGATTAAGCCTGAATTGTAAAAAAAGAAATATTCCTGATGTTGATGGGTTATCACGGCATCATGTCATTTCAGCTATTCTGATGTATTTAAAGCAAGAAAAGCCGTAATTCTGGCTTGCTTTCTAGCTTAAGCTGAGGGTAGAAATAATGTCATTTACTTGCTAAAGGGCCTTATCTCATCAGGGGTTACAGACCAATGTTGTAAACGATATCTTATTAGAATACCTAGATATTATTCCTAGGATATAAATTTAATTATTAAATAAATATCTAATAAACAAATAATGATCTGCTCAATCAATTACTACTGAGAGTTGTAACTATAAATTCTCTTTATTTTTATAAAAATCAGTGTATTAGAAAATTTAAATATCTGGATCAAAAGATTTATAGCAAATTGGTTATGTGCGAAGGTAATTAAATACAGAGTCATCTCTCCTATGACGTACCAACGAATAGGAGATATTTATATGAACCATAGTGAAACATTGATTGAGATCGAAGACCTGATGTTGTGTATCTGCTCAGGTAAATGTTATTGGAAAGAAGCTCAATCAGCACTAGAAGATTATCGAAAAGAAGCTACTGATATTTATGACCCTGAGCTTGAATATTCCCCACTTCTACAGGGTTACTTTGATCTAATGTCTACTAGCCGCTCATTAGATATGAACAGAATAACAACCTCATACAGAGAGCTATTCCATTCAAGAGCAGAGTTCATAGCTTTTTGTGAAGAGCTGGTGGTTGAGCATAATCATTTTCTTAATCGACATAGACGACAACGGCAGCGTAATTTCAAAGCACTAAAGGATGATTTTGAAACCTTACTGGAGAAACATTGTAAATTGTTATTAGTGCGTGTGGATGTTAGTTATCCCTATGATGCTGATATCAACATTTGTCAATTCGATGCTGACCTTAATGTCTTTCGAAGCCGTATTTGTGACCGTTGGACTTGCTTTAAAGGTGTACTTGATTATTCATGGGCAATTGAACAGGGAAGGGACAAAGGATATCACTGTCATTTTCTTTTTATCTATAATGGTTCGACACATATGCGTGATAGTCACTATGCTGAACAGATAGGCAAAACATGGATAAATATCACTAAGGATAATGGTTGCTATTTTAGCTGTCATCGTAAAAAGCATAAGGAAAATTATCGCAGGCAAGGTACTTTAGGTATTGGCATGATTCATCGTAATCGTAAGGATGAAGTGAAAAATGCTTTGAACGCTATTCGATATTTGGCACGGGTTGAAAAAAAAGATCAGTATCTACGAGAGCGAATTAAAGGGATGCGTTGCTTTGGATAAGTTGATCCCAAAAAATCATAGATATACATCATTAACATGAAGATTGAATGTTTTCTTTTCCCTTACATTCAAAACTTAAGGTTTATCAATCGATAAGCCTTTTTCATTTAATGAGGATGATCTTATGAATGTTACATGTCCATATTGCTATTCAGACAATATCACTCGTACCCCACCACCAGTTAAAAGTACCAATACATATGGCTCTATGGCAGGAGCAGGGATTGGGACGATGATTTCTAAAAGTTTTCCTACACCTATGTCACCGTTATTGGGAGGATTGGTGGGAGCAGTTGTAGGAGGGTTAATTGATAGTTTGACACAGCCTTCGCAACCAATCGCTACGCCTAGCCCTTATTTCCACTGCAATATTTGCCAACATGACTTTCAATAGGGAGAACAAGTATAAAGTTTTCTTTATTTGCTCTTACTTAAAGTCGGAGATTTTACAAAGATAAAATAAGGGAATCATCATTCCCTTATTTCTTTCTATAGTTTGATATTCAGTCATAGCGTGAAATTTGTATCAGATGATGGATCACCATGCACAAATTTTAAAATCACTTCCGACCCAACATGCTTTTTGTTTTTGAGAGCGGGTAGCTTCACCCCACATAGAGCCACCACCCCCTAATCTAGTGGCTTGGACAACAGCTTGATCTTTACCTTCGATCATCACCATGAGCCCTTCAACTTTTACCTTTTTAGTAATGCTCGGATGGCTGATATAGAAACTACCACCACCTTGAGATTCAAACTTACATTTTCCTTTGTAACGTGTTTGACCACCTTCATCAATTTGACAGATTGCTTCTTTGGCTTTTGCTTGAGCAAGCATAGGGAAGCTAGACAACAACCCAAAAGAGAAGATGAGGCATAGATTTAATTTTTTCATTACTGTATTCACTCGTATTTTATTTTGGATAGAATCTAAAAAGAGAGCATTTTCCTATTTTTCGTTACAGATTTGATTAATAGAGGTAGTTTTCTTTTTTTGATTCAATTTAATTAATTTTAAAAACACTTCTTTACGTCATAGTTGACAGGTTCATTAATCCAACCAACACGAGAAATAAGCCCCATACCTTGAGTGTAAGTATCTTTGCGGTATAGTGCCCATTCATCCACAGCATCTTGTGTTGTATCAGAAGACCAATAAAAACTACCGTTATCAGGACCTGCCTTTTTAACCGTATAACGAAGAGTACGTTCCTTTTTATCAATCCAGCGGGCTGCTAGACAGAAACCTTGTTTCAATGAATTACCAGCTTTAAGAATAGGTTCATTCTTAAAAGCCCCAGTGTTTGCTGTGATATAAACGTTTGTTATAAATGCAAACTCTGCTTTTCGTTCAGGAGCATTGGCAGAAGGGGGAATAGAAAATAAATTACTAGATAATTCTTGAAGCTTGGTATTTTTAAATTCAGCCATAATCACAGCAGAACCTTTTTGCCAAACCATTTTATTGCCTTGACGTGTTGTTGGTTGCCCTAACTTAACCGTTAAAGATTTAGGGGTTTCAAGGCTTGGAACAATATACTCATTACCCACTTTAAAACTTGGATTGGCTGCGAAAGTAGGGGTTGTACAAGTAGTAAATAAAGTAACGATGATTAATTTTTTCATAGAAATTCCTTATCGCACCCTGTTCATTTTTAGATAGGATTTAAATCCATTCGGTGTATTTACTGATTCTTTCTAGTAGTTAGAATGAAGCTATATCCAATCTGAATAGATTGAATTTTAAAGCCGAAAATACTCTGATTAAATCCAGACCAAAAGCTAAATCAAGGTGGTGTGACTCTTATTTACAAGTGACCTTTTTAGCACTCTGAAATTCCATAATCGAGATAGTGCCTTGCTGTTTTGTTAATTTACTATCTTTAGCGGTGATAAGGACACAATCACCTTTTTTTAGCGAATTTAGACTTTGGAATTGTTTAGGTGAGATGCCTACCGTATAGATAGAAATATCTCCTTTACTTGAAGAGAAGTAAGCACCTTCTTCAGTCCATTCCAATTTGCTTGTGACTTTAGTTGTCAGCGTGGCAGCATAAATGTTAGAAGCTGAGAATAGTGTGGCAATAGCCAATAGTTTGATTACTTTCATTTTTAACCCCATGACAATTAATAATAAAGAATGAGTAAAAAATTAACTCTTTAAAGATTAATTGAGGAAAATGAATAGATATGAATAGTCATGGCTGACTCCTTAGCTAATGAAGAAATCCTGCCATATCACTGTCAAATGATGGTGGCAGAACGAGAGCGGGTTGACAGACTGATAGCTAAGAATCAGCACGCGCGAACGCGTCCCTCTCCCGTTCTACCATAACGGTGTACAGAGAAAGGTACGCACAAGAAACACATACAACATGTATCGTTGTGCGCTTAGCTAAAACGGTCTGTCAAAACCGACTGACCATGTGGGTCAGCAGGGAAAGGATAATCGGGAGGGGAGGGTTAGTCAATTGTTTTAATAATTGTCTTTCATATACAAGAAAAGTGATACTAATCTAATGGTATTAAGAAATTTCTGTCACTCCTAAAGAATATGGCCATGATTTATGAATAGCATAATCTTCCATTAAATTGGTAAGGCTAACGCAAGGATATTGTTCTATAAAGTACGTAGCAATACTTGGAGAGAGGGTTATAAAACCTGTCGCAAGTTTTTTCACTTTAGTGCTTTGATTGAACTCTTTAGTTGTATTCAATATATCAATTATTTGCTGGAGATTTTGATTTATCCATTGATGCTTTTTCTCGAATTGTTTTAGGTAAGAGTTCTTTTTAAGTACAAAAGTTTCAATATCCTTACGATAAAACTTTGGTTCTGTCCCAGAATTAACCATCTTGCATTCTAAAATAAATAAAGTTTGTTCACTCTCTGAATAACCTAAGAAATCAATTTCTCCTACACCTGATGGAATTTCTATATAGTTTTTCACATTCCCGATTTTATTTTTATATGAACGTCCCAATATGCCAATTTCTTTTAAATTTTTAATTACAATACCCTCGAACCACTTTCCTGCTTTGTTAGAGATCGCTGCTAGTGCTTTTTGAGTATTGCTACCACACCATTCTGGTGGTAAATGTTGATAAACAACAGAAATTATTAGAAATGTCAGGTTTTCTTTTGCCATATGTTTGGAAAAAACTATATGTGGAGCCCCTTCATCTTGTAATAGGAAGAAACCTCTTCTAAATGCACGATATTCTTGCTTAGGCTTCCACAACTGCCTTTCTTCGAGTTCCATATTTTTTTTAGTAAGGGTAAAACCAGATAGAATTCTTTCAATTATTGCTGGTTGTATCTTTGAGAACTGACTGAGTTGGTGTACTAAATACTTATTATTAACAAACACTACAGGAAGGCCATTAGGTACAGGTTCAGCATCTTGAATTAAGTTTGCAATTAAAGAGAGGCATTCTTTATAGGTTGCTCCTATATCAAGCTTCATTGCCTCATCCATAAATGAACTATGTTCAATCATATTTAATTCAAATGGACTAATTCCTTCCCCTAGGTAAGAAGCTTTATTTTCACGATCTCGATTGATTAAATCTAAAAAAGCAAATTCTTTAGATGAGGTTAATTTAAAAAAGACACTCTGAGCTTCAGGAAGTATTTCAAGTGTAGAACTATCTGGAAATATATTAATAGTTTGATCACTAAGCAGATATAGCTCAACCATTTCTTCTGCTGCAATCCATAAATAATCAACGAGCTTCACCAATTTTGATCGTTTAAAATCAGGTTCTCTAGTTGGTTGAAGCAGGACGATATTTTCTGCCATATATTTTATTGCTCGTCTAGACTGCGCTCCTATCTTAGACCATGATGCCATCTCTGATGGTGAAAGAAGTTTTTTCTTAAATAGACTGTTTATTAAGAATGATTGATCATACTGAAAAAGCAAAAACTCTAAAAAACCTCTAGACGCAATTTGTGGGAGAATCTCATTTAATTTTTTTTTATAAAAAGAAAAAAGATATTGAACAATATCATTTATTTCTTTTGCTTCTTTATAGATACCTGTAGGGTACTGTGAGCGGAGATGAGTTTCAGCCTCAAGACGTAATTCTAGTTCACTTGATGGCTTAGGTCGGTAATATGGAATATTTCCAAAATATTCAGTATTCATTTTAGATACGCTTGAAAATTATAATTTAGTTGATTTAAATCCTATCTCTTAACTTACCTTAAACCTAAGTTATAAGTTCAAGAGGCATTAGTTTATATTTACTTTTTGTCTTTGAATATAATTGCCCTTGTAAATTTTCAAAGAACTCTCTTTGCCAATGTAACTAATAATGAAATTAAAATTCGTGATGAGAAAATATTCCAAAATTAGACGTATCTATTAGTCTAATTACTGACTAAAAATGTATCTATATTCCTAATCCAAAAAATTTCAAATACATATTACCTCCATGAACAATCAATTCTCGTGGAGTGATTTATATGGCGCACTTAGTCGAAACAATGGCATTTGTAGGTCAAACCCCTTGGCATGGTTTAGGTAATCAACTCACCCCAAATCAGCCACTTGAAGTTTGGGCGAAGCAGGCAGGTATGGACTGGCGTATTGAATCTTCAGATGTCAGTTATATGGCTCAGAATGAAAAAGGTCAGAGTATTATTATGCCTTTTGAAGAGCAACGGGTTTTATATCGATCAGATACCCATGCACCATTATCTGTGGTTAGCCAACGCTTTCAGGAAGTACAGCCGAGTTCCATTTTGGAGTTCTATCGAGACCTAACTGAACAATCAGGCTTTGAGCTTGAAACAGCAGGTGTACTTAAAGGTGGCAAGAAATTCTGGGCTTTGGCTAAGACAGGGCAGACCACAGCTTTAAAAGGCAAGGATGTCAGTAATGGCTATATTTTATTAGCAACAGCTTGTGATGGAACGCTCGCCACAACAGCTCAATTCACTTCAATTCGAGTAGTGTGTAATAACACGCTGGCAATTGCTCTAAAAGGACAGAGCAGTGCAAGCGTTATTAAGGTTCCACACAGTACAAAGTTTGATGCAGAAAAAGTGAAGCAGCAATTAGGTATTTCAGTCCGTACATGGGATGAGCACATGTACGAGATGAAGCAATTGAGTCAACGTAAAGTGACTCAGCAGGAAGCAGCAGCTTACTTTGATGCGGTATTTAATAATACTAATCTAAGTATTGCGGAGCAGGATGAAAGCATCATTCAGTTCTACCGTAATGCTGCAATGCCTAACCAAACTGTTTCACCTCGATCCGATAATAAAACTGAACCGAATGGACGAGCCATGTCTAAAGTCATGACGATGTTTAACGGGCATGGTCGTGGGGCGGAACTGAGCTCTTCCAAAGACACAGCCTATGGATTGCTCTGCGCCATTACAGAATTTTGTGATCATGAACGACGAGCCATGAGTACCGACCATCGATTGGATTCTGCTTGGTTTGGTATGGGGGCAGCTATTAAGCAACGTGGTTTGGAACAAGCGTTAAGAATGGTAGCTTAAATTCAACTCAACATATGTAAGGATAGGTTTAGTAAATGAATAGCCTAAGCTAAACCTTTCCTGAATCAACCAATTTTAATGAATAGTTTTTCCTTTTGCCGCACCTCCCCCAGGTGCGGCTTTTTTTATGCCCAAATTTTAATTTTTTACAGATATGGAGAATATGATGAATCCAAATACTCAAACCTCATCAAGTCATGCAAGCACTCATCTACCTTTAACCCTAAATCCACCGCAAACAACTTTGACTTCTAGATCACAGCAAAATTCAGCTAAACGTTTGGCTAAAACCAAAGGTATGAATCGAGAACAATGGCTACAGGTACGAAAGCAGGGTATTGGGAGTAGTGATGCCGCAGCAGCTTGTGGTTTAAATCCACATATGTCGATGCTGGAATTATGGATGATTAAAACAGGTCGGATGCAAGTCCCTCCAGATCAACCTCTTAAGAACCACTATTCACCTCTGTATTGGGGTAATAAGCTTGAGCCATTGATTGCAGATTATTATCGGCAGCGCACAGGTAATAAAGTTCGTCGGGTTAATGCAGTATTACAGCATCCTGATGAAGACAAAGCCTTTATGTTGGCCAATCTAGATTATGCGGTTGTAGGCAGTGATGAAGTACAGCTTCTGGAATGTAAATCAGTCGGAGAGTGGGGAACCAAACATTGGAGGGAAGGAGTTCCTTTGTATGTGCTCATTCAAGTACAGCATCAATTGGCTGTTACTGGTAAACAAGCAGCACATATCTGTGCCTTGATCTGTGGACACGAAGCTAAGATATTTAAAGTCGAACGCAATGAAATTGTGATCAATCGTCTTATTGCTTCAGAAAAAATCTTCTGGTCTTGTGTAGAAAACGATATACCACCTCATGTCGATGCTAGTGAATCAGCAGCTAAAGCTCTGCAACTCTTATACCCGCAGCATATACCTTTACAAACTGTGGATCTGTCTACTTTATCAGGAGTAGATCAGCTATTTACTGATCTACTGAATGAGGAGAAGCATCTAGCACATCATCAAACCAAATATGACTATCTCAAGCATCGTATTCAGATATTAATGAAGGATGCCGAAAAAGCCATATTTAGTCAGGGCAGTGTGACATGGAAGAAATCGAAAGATAGTGTGGTGTTAGATCAGAAAGCATTACTCCAAGCACAGCCCGAATTATTAGATCAGTATCCTCAAACCCGTATTGGTAGTCGCAGATTTAATATTCATTCAAGTTCTTAACCAACTCTAGCCCTCCTCCTGAAACCTAAAAAATGCGCAAAGCCGCCCCACTTGCCCTTCCTCTAAGTAACAGAGAAAGGGCGTTGGAGAAGCTTTGCGTAAATCTTTGATGCACTCAATCTCTTGTGACCGATGAATAAAGAGAGTTGATTGATCAGGCTGAAAAGGAATAGGTGAAGAGGTAGTGCTTTACAGTAAATATCGTGACTTCGTAAATATTTAACAAAATAAGGATTCATCTTATGATTAAAGGTCTAGCAATTACACCACCCGTACTTGGGCGTATCAGCATTGGTAAAATTATAGAAAAGAATGGTAAACGTGTTCCTGAAAAGGATGACCAATTTACTATTACCAGCCAAATCCAAAACAAAGAGGGTTGGGTGAAGCATCCACTGGATGAGCAACTCCGTGCCAAAGCACCGAATCAAAAACTCAGAACCATTCCAGTCCGTATGATCTTTAATGATCCTGAGCTTAATCTTAGAGCAGAGTACAGCTTATTTGATCGACAGACAGGACGTTTAATTTGTTCAGGCAATGGAGAAACCTGTCAGCGACTTGGACAAAATGGTATTGAACAATATCCATGTCCATCACCTGACTTATGTCCACTGGCACAGGGTGGACTCTGTAAGCCCTACGGCAGACTCTACGTCAACTTAGATGAATCGGATGAGTTAGGGACATTTATCTTCAGAACTACAGGCTTTAATAGTATTCGGACGCTGGCAGCTCGTCTTCGTTATTATCATGCCGCTTCGGGCGACTTACTGTCATGTTTGCCTTTGCAATTGACGTTAAGAGGTAAGAGCACCACACAAAGCTATCGTACTCCGATTTACTACGTGGACTTAACCTTACGTGATGGTACAAATCTGAAAGATGCGATTAGCTCAGCTAAGCAAATGGATGAACAAAGTAAGGCAGCAGGGTTTTATCAGGAGGCTTTAGATCATGTGGCACGACAGGGCTATGGTAATGCCAGTTTTGAGGTGGGTGGAGAAGAGGGACTGGATATAGTGGAGGAGTTTTATGCTGATGAGACTAAGCAACCACAACATGAAGAAGTGCAAGGCCTAACCCATGTTCAGGATATTCAGAAAGGGTTGCAGCAATCGGTTCAGGCTTTGAATTGATTAGAAGAAAGCAGAACGCTTTTTCTTACAGCGAGCTCTATTATTTGAGCGAAATCGCGCTCGCATCATTGATCGGGAGAAAAACATCATGAATGCGTTCACTGGTCAAACTTTTCAGATGAATCAAATTATTAACATCAAACATGTCTTTGAATTTACTGCTTTGAGCAAATCAAAAATCTACGAACTGATAAATAAGGGTTTAAAGTATTATGATCCTACATTTCCTCAGCCAATTCGCTTAAGTGAATCACGTATTGGTTGGTCAGCTTGGGAGATCCATCAGTGGATTGAGTTTAAGTTAGAGGGTGGGGAATAATGGGAGCTTTTGCTCCCTTATTTTTTTGGTTATATTTGATATAAAAACAATAATTGGAAAAAGGATGGCACGTTATCAATATGCTAAAGACCAATTGGGACAAGTAGTCAGAGCTATTGATCTAATCGGTAAAGAGCAACAGTCAGATTTCACATGTTTAGGTTGTGATAATATTTTAATAGCTAAAGTGAATGGAAAAATAAAACAACCACATTTTGCACATAAAAGTATTCAAGAGTGCAATGGTGAAACATATTTGCATCGTTTGGGCAAACAGGTTTTTTTTGAGGTCTATCAAAAATGTTTAGAGGAAAATGAACCTTTTTATATTACTTTTCATGTTTCTAAGAAATGCAATAAATTCAAAAGAAGTATTCGTAAGAGTTGTGATCTTGGATTTATTGGAAAGAAGTTTGATCTGACTGAATATTTCTCAATTATTGAAGTTGAGAAGAAAGAGGAAAATTTTATTCCAGATTTATTACTTTCTAGAGCAAATTTCCCAGAAGACAATATTTATATTGAAATTGCCGTAACGCACTTTTTGAGTGAGAAAAAACAAAGCTCAGGAAAACGTATTATAGAAATAAGAATTGATTCTGAAGAAGATATAGATCAAATATATCAAGCAAATTTAGAGCCTCATGGTGCATTGTTTTTAGGTTTTAATCAGGGAGGTACTTCAATTACTGATGCTGAGTGCAAATGTTTACCCAAGCAATTTTTTGGCTTTTATGTTTGGGATTCAGGTAAGTCTTTTTTAGAGCTTGCTTATTTGTCAGATATTGAAGCAAAGCTTGCTAAGTACAAGGATAAAATTATCTATAGTAATATCATTGAAACAGATTTAGAGTTTGTGAATTCTACCGTATATGTCGGTTATGCTCATGGTGATATATTCTTAGACCAGTTAAAGTTGGCAGCTTATAACAAAGTTCCTATCAAGAATTGTTTTTTGTGTAGATATAGTGGGAATAACTGGGACTATGCAAATAACCAGCCCATCTTTTGTAAAGCTAAAAAATTTAAATGTGGGTCAAATCAGGCAGCTGAATGTGATTGGTACAAGCCTGAAAAACTAATTTAAAAATGCTAATATATTTATTATTTCTTAATTACAAAACATACGGTTATGTTGTCCAAGCTTTCTGATCAACAAAAACTATATTTATCTTGGATTTTAACAAAGAAGTCTGCTGATAATTCTATTGATTCACTTGCCTCAACATTGATTGATTCACAAGTTGATTTGAATCCACATCAAGTGGATGCAGCTTTATTTGCTTTTAAAAATCCATTATCTCAGGGAGTGTTACTTGCAGATGAGGTGGGGTTAGGTAAAACGATAGAAGCAGGTTTAGTGATTGCTCAAACTTGGGCGGAGAGAAAAAAACGTATTTTAATCATTACACCAGCGAATCTTAGAAAGCAGTGGTATCAGGAGCTTTACGACAAGTTTGGCTTGAAGGCTATTATTTTTGAAGCGAAGATTTACAATCAACTTAAAAAAGAAGGTAACACAAAGCCTTTTATTCAAGATGAAATTATTATCTGTTCTTATCAGTTTGCGAAATCCAAAGCAAATGACATAAAGAACATTGCTTGGGATTTGGTTGTAATAGATGAAGCACATCGCCTGAGAAATGTTTATAAAAAACAAAATATAACAGCAAATGTGATCAAACAATCTCTAGAGCATGTTCACAACAAAGTACTATTAACTGCAACCCCATTACAGAACTCTTTATTAGAGCTTTATGGCTTGGTGAGTATTTTAGATGAGCGAGTCTTTGGAGATTTAGAAAGCTTTAAAAGTCAATTTATTACAGGGGATAAGGAAGTAACACTTCCGCAACTTCGGGCAAGATTAGCAACTGTATGTAAACGAACTCTAAGACAACAGGTACAGCCTTTTGTTTCATATACGGCACGTCGTGCAATTGTTCAGGACTTTACGCCATCAAAAGAAGAACAACAATTAAGAGAATTGGTCGCTGATTATTTACGTCGCCCTAATTTACAAGCTTTACCAGTAGGGCAAAGGCAATTGATTTCGCTTGTGTTGTGGAAGTTACTCGCTTCATCAACTCAGGCGATTGCTGGTGCTTTAGCCACAATGACTACTCGTCTAGAAAAGAAATTGCTTGATCAAGATTCTAATATTTTGGATGAGTTAGATGATGACTACGAAGCTTTAACAGAGTCTGGAGATGACTATGAAGAGCTTCTTGAAGAAGATGAAATTTTATCAGCGCAAGAAAAGCAAGCCATTGAGTTGGAAATTGCTGAGCTTAAAGAATTTCAATCTTTAGCTATAAGCATTAAACAGCAGTCCAAAGGGCAAGCTTTACTTACAGCATTAGAAACAGCATTTGAGGCTTTGCAAGAGTTAGGTGCAGAAAGAAAAGCAATTATTTTTACTGAATCGAAACGGACTCAAGAATATCTAACTGAATTGCTGAAAGGTACATCTTATTTTGATGGTTTGGTTTTATTTAACGGCACCAATAATGACGATAAAGCGAAGAAAATCTATAAGGAGTGGATTGAACGATATAAAGGAACAGATCGTGTCACAGGTGCGAAGTCAGCAGATACACGTGCTGCATTAGTAGATTACTTCAAAGAAAAAGGTTCTGTCATGATTGCCACGGAAGCTGGCGCGGAAGGTATTAACTTACAATTTTGTTCTTTGATCATAAACTATGATTTGCCGTGGAATCCACAGCGTATTGAACAACGTATTGGCCGTTGTCATCGTTATGGACAAAAGCATGATGTCGTTGTTGTAAATTTCGTTGATCGCAGTAATGAGGCTGATTCTCGTGTTTATGATTTACTCTCTGAAAAGTTCCAGCTCTTTGATGGGGTCTTTGGTGCAAGTGATGAGATTTTAGGAACAATTGGTTCTGGTGTGGATTTTGAAAAACGGATTGCAGAAATTTATCAGGAGTGTCGTGATCCAGTACAAATAGCACAAAGCTTTGAAAATTTACAGAATGAGCTTTCAGCCGAAATTAATGAAGCAATGCTGAATACTCGTAATTTACTGATGAATCATTTTGATGAAAATGTACTTTATCGTATTAAGTCTGATGCTGTTCAAATTCGACAGACTTATGAGCAATATTTATTGGCATTGCTCAATGATGAATTTAGTCGTCATGAGGCAAATGTTATATTTGATGAAAATGGTTTCCAATTAAATGATGCAATAACGATTGATGGAATTTCATTCAATATCGGTCGTTATGATTTAGCCAAAACAAATACACATGAACATGTTATACGTTTAAACCATCCTTTTGTTCAATCTTTATTAGATCGGTATAAGGCACAAGCGCTAAAGCCTACAAAGCTAGTATTTGATTATGATGCATATGGATTGCAGGTATCGAGTTTAAAGCCGTTCATCGGTGATTCAGGTTTCTTAATTGCTGAGTTATTAGAGGTTTCTAGTCTTGGTCGTCTTGAGCAACATCTTGTTTTAAGTGCGATGACCAATTCAGGTGACCTTTTGGCGGATGATGATCCTGAGAAACTCTTAAAATTACCAATGAAATCACAAGCTGAAACTGCTCAAATTGTATTGCCTGAGAGGATACGTTTAGAGCAAGAAAATCGTAAGAACAGGATTCTTGAGGAAGTCAATGTTCGGAACCTTGGATTTTTTGATCAGGAAATTATCAAGCTTGATGGCTGGGCCGATGATTTAAAAAATGGTCTTGAAGTTGAGATTAAGGAAATTGATAAGGCTATTAAAGAAGCGAGAAAGTTAGCGACGATTGCAGCATCATTACAAGATAAGCTGAATTGGCAAAAAACTCAGCGTGAATTAGAAACGAAGCGTACAAAGTTACGTCGTGAATTATTTGATCGACAAGATGAAATTGATATACAGCGTAATGAGCTTATTGGTCAATTAGAGGGACAGCTTGAACAGCAAGTTGCCGTAAAAAACCTTTTTATTGTTGAGTGGATGATACAATGATGTCAAGATCAAATGATAAATATGATGCTTTATTAGAGTTTGAAAAATGAAATTTAAATTTGAAAATTTAGGTCCAATTTATAAAGGTGAAATAGAGCTTACTGATTTAACAGTTTTATGTGGGAAAAATAATACTGGTAAAACTTATATTACAAATTCTATTTATTCTTTTTTTAAAAATTGGAGTGATTTATTAGATTGGGATTTACCCGAGAAGTTTGAAAATGATCTTTTGCAAAAGGGAATAGCAACGATTGATTTGAAAGAAGAAATAGTTAGCAACTTAGATGGAATACGTACTAGAGCAATATCTCATTTGGCAAAAAAATTACCAGATTTTTTTGCGTGTTCTCCTGATTTATTTAAAGATGTCTGCTTTCAAATAGATTTTAATGTTTTAAATAATTGGATTGGTAAAGAATTTAATGCCAGGATAAATAGTCCAACAGGAGATACTTTCTTAACAATAAAAAAACCAGAAAATAGTACTGTTGCTGAAGTTGCATGGATAGAGGTTGAGTCTAATCCCCCAATCTTTCTTTTGACTGAACTTATTGAGAAGCATTTATTGCATGCGTGCTTAGGTACAACTTTTCCAGAAGTTTTTATAGCTAGCGCAGAGCGGACAGGATCTGCAATTTTTAAGAATGAACTAAACTTTAATAAAAATCAATTGGTAAGTTTGCTCACTGAAATGGAAAAGAATGGAAGTAAGAAAATTAATCCATTTGATATAGCCCGTAGTTTTAAGAGAACATATGCACAATCTGTTGAACATAATGTCGATTTTATTAGTTATAGAATAGAACCATTAGTTAAAAAGGGGCAGAGTGATTTTATTAAGAAAAATCCTGATTTATTAGTTAAATTTCAGGAAATAGCGGGAGGGGTCTATAAATTTCATAAAGATATGGGGGTTTATTTCCAACCAAGTGGATCAAAAGGAATAAAACTTGGTTTAGGAGAGGCTTCTAGTGCGGTTCGATCTTTAATGATCATTTGGTTTTGGTTGAATCATGTGGCAGAGGAAAATAGTTTATTAATGATTGATGAACCAGAATTGAATTTGCATCCTGAAAATCAAAGAAAATTTGCTCAATTTGTTACTGCTTTAGTTAATGCAAGAGTTAAGGTGTTTATGACAACACATAGTGATTACATTATTCGTGAATTAAATACTTTGGTGATGCTAAGTTGCGATAAATCACATATTGCTAAAGTTAGAGAAAAATTTAAATACAATGAAAACGATTTTATAAAACCTCAAAGTATCGCAGTGTATAATACAACTGAAGATCTTTTTACATTAGAAGGTTCTAGCAGACGTAAAAAGATGGGAACAATTGAAAGATGGGATGTTGTGGAAAATTTTGGGATTAAGATTCAAAGTTTTGATGATGAAATTCGCGAAATGAATAAAGTTCAAGATGCACTTCGTTATGGAATGTAATCATGACGTTTAGAGAAATTTTTACATGCCTAAGTGCTGAAATTAATACCGAAATATTTTGTCCAGTTAGAAAAGTGGGAACTCATTTTGAAGTCATTCTTACAGAAAAAGTAAGAAAAAATGATCCAAATCCTCCCACATTAACTAAATTGACTCTATTTGGATTTGATGAGGTTATATCAATTAATCAGGATCTTATTAAACCTTATAATCCAATATTATTGCCTGATAAAAAGGCAATTAATAAAACATGTGATGGAATTCTTTTGGCTTTAATCAGCGGGAAACCATATTTTTTTGTGACTGAGATGAAGTCTTCACTAAGTAATATGCAAGAGCATGTTTGGAAAATGCAAGCAGGCAAAAATATTATTAGTTATCTAAAATGCATTTTTTCTGAATATCTTGATATTGATACACATTCTTGGCATACATTCTATTGTGTCTTTCATGTTGCTGATCCAAAGAGAACAACAGATGAGTCTATTAAGCTAAGCCAAAATCCAAAACAGCCAGTTTATTTTTGTGTAGAAAATAATGATCGCTTTTCTGCATTAAAACTAATTAATGAATCTATCATCTAGCCAATATTTAGAGTGAAGAATGTCTAAACAGAAAACAAAACTTGAACTGACTTGGATTGGTAAAGATAAACGACCACGCCTAGAGCCAAGAATTTTACTTGAAGATCCTTCGAAGTCTTATCATGCAAAGAATAAAGTTACTGAAAATGATGTTTTTGATAATAAGCTAATTTTTGGCGATAACCTACTTGCACTTAAAGCACTAGAGCGTGAATATGCAGGTCAAGTAAAATGTATCTTTATTGATCCACCTTATAATACTGGCAGTGCATTTACTCATTATGAAGATGGTTTAGAGCATTCTATCTGGCTAGGATTAATGCGTGATCGCCTAGAGCTACTCAAGTTACTGTTAGCTGAAAATGGATCTATATGGATTTCTATTGATGATAATGAATCTCATTACTTGAAGGTTCTGTGTGATGAAATCTTCGGACGTGCAAATTTCATTGCTAATGTCGTTTGGCAAAAAAGAACTTCTCCTGATAACAGATTGCGCTTAGGTGCAGCTCAAGACCATATATTAGTATATGGAATTACTCCTGAAACTCATAAATCATTTAATCAACTTGATATTAGTGAGACTAGAAGAAAAGCATTTACAAATCCTGATAATGATCCGAGAGGGCCTTGGGCTTCAACAGATTGTACTGCCCAAGCAGGACATGCTACAGCAAGCCAATTTTATACTTTAACTACTCCTGGTGGGAGGGTTATCGATTTGCCAAAAGATTTATGCTGGCGTTATACAAAAACTCGAATGGACGAAGAAATTTCCGCGGGAAGAATATGGTTTGGTAAGGATGGTAAGGGAGTTCCACGTAAAAAAACATATCTTTCTGAAGTTCAAGGACAAAATGCATGGTCTTGGTGGGCTAATTCCGAAGTAGGTCATAATCAAGAAGCAAAAAAAGAGATCAAAATTTTGTTTGATGGAATTGAAGCATTTGATACACCAAAGCCTGAAAGGCTAATACAAAGAATTTTAAAAATTGCTACACAACCTGGTGATTTAGTTTTGGACTCATTTGCTGGATCTGGTACAACTGGTGCTGTAGCACAGAAAATGGGCCGTCGTTGGATTATGGTAGAGCTTGGCGAGCATTGTCATACCCACATTATTCCCCGCCTTCAAAAAGTCATTGATGGTGAAGATAAAGGTGGTGTAACTGAATCAATAGGTTGGCAAGGTGGCGGCGGTTATCGTTATTATAAACTTGCTCCGAGTTTGATGAAAAAAGATCAATGGAGTAATTGGGTTATTAATCCTGAATATAATCAGGAAATGCTAGTTGAAGCAATGTGTAAGCTAGAAGGTTATACCTATACGCCATCAGAAACTGAGTACTGGAATCATGGTAAAGGCAGTGAAACTGATTTTATTTATGTCACGACACAGACATTGACTGATCAACAATTACAAGCGATTTCTGAAGAAGTAGGTGAAGGTCGTACTTTACTTATAATTGCCAGCGCATGGCGTTCAAATAATATTGATCGCTTTATCAACCTGACTTTAAAGAAAATTCCGAACAGTATCATTAAGGCATGTGAATGGGGACATGATGATTACAGTTTGAATGTTCAAAATCTGCCAATGTCAGAACCAGATATTGAAGAAAAACCAAAAGCAAAAAAAGTTAAAAATACGCAAGAACAAAGTCAGGTAACGGGTGACTTATTTGGGGATCAAACATGACAGCATCAATTCAATATTCACAGCGTAACCCTGTTGCCCAAGTTGTTAAAGACTTAAAAGCACGCTTGTCTTTGCGTGCGCCACAAGCAGAAAGTTTAGAGAAACTCGATTTAGCAATTCAAAATGCCAAAGAGTTATTAACAAAGCAGGGACGAGATGCTCAGGTTAATGAGCAAACATTAGCAAAGTTACAAACAGTATTCCCAACGTTAGCTGACTTTGAAAGAGATTTTCCAAGTATTTGTTTTAGTTTAGCGACAGGCGTAGGAAAAACACGCCTGATGGGTGCTTTTGTTGCTTATTTGCATTTGGCTTATGGGATTAATAATTTTTTTGTTTTAGCACCAAACTTAACCATTTATGAAAAGTTAATTACCGACTTTACCCCAAATACACCTAAGTATGTTTTTGCGAATTTAAGCCAGTTTAACTTTCAGTCACCAATGATTATTACAGGTGACAACTATGATAGTCGTGATACTGCAACTGCAAGCTTATTAGGTCAGGTACGGATCAATGTTTTTAACATTTCCAAGATCAATAGCGAGGTGCGTGGAGGTAAAGAACCACGTATCAAGCGCATGCGTGAAGTGCTAGGAGAAAGCTATTTTAATCATTTAGCTGGTTTAGATGATCTAGTACTTTTAATGGATGAATCACATCGTTACCGTGCAAGTGCGGGGATTAAAGCGATTAATGAGCTTAAACCATTGATGGGATTGGAAGTAACAGCAACACCATTTGTGGAAACGAATAGAGGTCCTGTTGCATTTAAAAATGTAGTGATGGATTATCCACTAGCACGAGCAATGGAAGATGGCTTTGTGAAAGAGCCAGCAGTAGTGACTCAGCGTAACTTTGATCCTAAAGGATTAAGCACGGAGCAAATTGAAGAAATTAAGCTCAAAGACGGTATTCGCTTGCATGAAATGACCAAGGTGCATTTGATTAACTATGCTCAAAATACAGGTCAACAAAGAGTCAAGCCATTCGTTCTTATTATTGCACGTGATACGACACATGCGGCTCAGTTAAAAGAGCGGATTGAATCTGATGAATTCTTTAAAGGTCAATACAAAGATAAAGTGATCCAGGTTGATAGTAGTACGAAAGAAGAGGAAATCACACAACGATTACTATCAGTCGAAGATCCAAATGAACCAACAGAAATAGTCATTCATGTAAACATGTTAAAAGAAGGTTGGGACGTAACAAACCTTTATACAATCATCCCATTACGAGCCGCAAATGCTCGTACTTTGGTAGAACAGTCTATTGGTCGTGGTTTGCGTTTGCCCTATGGAAAGCGTACTGGTGTAGAAGAAGTCGATCGCCTGAGTATTGTGGCACATGATCGATTCCAAGATATTGTAGATGAGGCGAATCGAGCAGATTCTATTCTTAAGTTAAAGACTTACATTCTTGAGCCTGAAAATGAAGAGCAAGAAGTCATCAGTGTAACAAGTACATCTCGTTTAGATGTGCTGTTAGGTACTGGGCATAGTCAGCAAACGGATACTCAAGAAACCGTCACTATTCAAGATCAGGTTGAGCTGAAAGATGAAAAGAAAAATGAGATAAACCTGAAAGTTGATTTAGATTTAGCAGATCCAACTGTAATTCAGACAATTCAGCAAGTGAAGAAAGAGATTCAAGCACAAGCTAAAAATACTGAAACAGTGAAACATAGTGAAGATTTAACTCGTCACGAAGTTCAAGCACAAATGACAGCAAATGTACTCAAGGCAATTCAGGAAAATGTCTCAATCATGGTGCAAGAGTTGGATTTTGGTGAAGAGCAAAGTATCAAAAAAACTCCATCTAAAGAAGAAGTATTAAAAATTGTTCAGCAGGTTACTGAAGTACATATCCAGAATACGATTGATATTCCACGTATTTCCGTGACACCATCTGATGATGTGGCAACAGGATTTCATTCATTTAATCTCGATACACAAGGGCTACATCTACAACCTCAAGAGCGTGAGTTAATTGGTCAAAACTTGAGTAATAATCAGATTTTCAGTATTAAGGCTAATGAAGCTTTAAATGAAAAGAGTCCTCAAGATCGTATTGTTTATGCGTTGATCGATTTCGATGATATCGACTATTTTACTCAGGCAGACTTGTTGTATGACTTATCGAATCAAATGGTAGATTATTTTAAAACCTACTTAACCGATGATGAAGTAATACAAGTTGTCGAACAGAATTATCAAACGATTGCCAATAATATCCATGGTCAAATGCAGGATCATCATTGGGAAAAGGCATCGAATTATAATGTTGTAATTAACCGCAGTTTTGTTGAGCTGAAACAGCCAAGTTTTACAGCAATAAAGGAAATTCCTCCTCAATCCATACGAGTAACGCCCGCTAAAGGAATACCGATTAAAAAATTGCTTTTTACGGGTTTCTCAAAATGTCTCATGGTTTTTCAAAAGTTTGATTCCGATACAGAAAGACGCTTTGCAATTATTTTAGAACGAGATAGTAATAAATGGTTTAAGCCTGCAAAAGGGCAATTCCAAATTTATTATAATTTTCAAGGGGCACAACCTGAATACATTCCAGACTTTGTAGTTGAGACGGAAAAGTATTATTTGCTTGCTGAAACAAAAGCAGAAAATGAAATGACTTCGGAAGAAGTGATTATCAAGGCTCAGGCTGGAAGTGAGTGGTGCAAGAATGCTTCGACAGTATCGACTAAACCTTGGCATTATTTATTGATCCCACATAATGAAGTAGTTGAAAGTAAAAGGTTGGATGACTACCTAAGATTTAGATTTGAATGTTAATAATTAAAAAAAGCTCTAACGCTAGAGTTAGAGCTTTTTATTTTCAGTTTGTTAAGGTAATTCATCTTTAGTTAGTGGTGAAAGAGTTTAATAGCTGGTAATTCAGTACTAAAGAAAATTTAGTGAATTCAGTTAATATGTATGTTTTTACTTAAATTTTGTAGAAACTATTGTGGTTTTTAGTTGGGGAAGTGAGCATCAGTGGATATTGTCAATAGGTCTGGTAGTCTAATTTATATTGAAAATATCCGACAAACTTGATGCGGTTCATGTATATGAATTGAAAAGGTTATTGCAGTAATCTTATTAACAATTTAGCTACTTCGGTACATTTAAATATTAGGTTTTAGATAGCTTAAAATGATGAAAACACAATCTAGTAAAGCATTGAATAAAGAGTTAGCTCAATGGTATCAGGAAATATTTTCAGGGCAGATTAAATTACCACGGTTCCAAAGATATGAAGCATGGGATAGAGGAAGAATCATAAGTTTCTTAAATACAGTAATCAATAACTTGCCGATAGGTGTCGCCTTGATTCTTGATGTAGCTGGTAAAGAAAAATTTGTTTCACGTTTCATTTCAACCGCAGAACCCCAAAGCTCAGGTACTACTGTAAATCAACATCTATTAGATGGTCAGCAACGTTTAACGGCTTTTTGGAGGGCAATGCATAATAACTACAAGCATGAAAAGTATTTTGTATATTTCCCAGAGTTTGATAAATATGAGAGTAATAAGGGGGAGTCTATAGAAGTTTACTGTGAAAGTAGGTGGCTTAATAAAAATGGTTTAACCATGCCTTTGTGGGCAGACAATCCTCGGGAATCATTTAAACGTGGTTTAGTCCCTGTTGAATTATTGAGACCAACAGATATGGCTAAAGAGGTAGAATCATGGATTCAAGAAGCAACTGAATATCTAGCACCACCAAATATTCCTACGGATATTAAAAGCCTCGATCATGTAGAGGCTTTAGAGTTAATCAGTAGTTTCCAAACTAAATCGGAATCATTTAATAAAACCAAAGAAAGATTAAAGGATCAAATTAATCATCTACGAGAAATTGTCCGACATTATAATTTACCTTATTTAGCCTTGCCGTCAGATACACCGAAAGAAGTGGCACTGCAAGTATTTATCAACATGAATACGAATAGTAAACCACTTTCGTTATATGACATTATCGTAGCTGAAATTGAAAGTGTAACAGGGAAATCACTACATGATCATGAAGCCGAATTACAGCTTAAGGCTCCCAAAGCAATACGCTATGGAAACTTAAGGCACTTAATCTTAGCTACATCAGCACTTTTGCAAGATAAGGTTCCAAACAATCGTGGCATGATTGAAATGGATAAGTCTCAGATTTTAGCATTGTGGCCGAGTCTTACCCGTGGTGTAGATAAAATGACTGATTTATTAGCTCGCTTAGGAGTAATAGATGAGGCACGTCTACCAACTAATGCCATTCTTGCCGTTGTTTCAGCATTATATAAACTGATTCAAGATGATGAAACTGATAAAATTGCTATAAAAGAAAAGGTTTTAAAAGCTTATATATGGCGTTCATTTTTTACAAATCGTTATGAAAATTCAGCAGCTAGTAGGGCATATGCTGATTTTAAGGAAATAAAGAGCTTATTGACGGTTTTAGATAAAGAACCAGACTTCAACGTTCTAGCAAAAATTCCTATTTTTAATGAAAAAGAATATCCATTAGCTGATTTAGATGTACTAAAAGTAGCAGGATGGCCTAAGAATGTTGGTATACAGGCACGCGGTACGTTAACTATTTCAAATTACTTTGGTGCGCATGATTTTGCAGATAATCATAATGTTTCATATGAAAACATATCTAATCGTGAGTACCATCATTTATTTCCAGATGCTTTATTAAAAGATGTGGGTATAAAAAGCTTTGAGGCGATGAATTGTGCTTTAATTACTTGGAAAACTAATAGGACATTAGGTAGACAAGATCCATTAGTTTATATTCAAGAAAGAATAAAAATAACAAAAATTGAAAATGTTAGTATGAGATTCAAAAGTCACTTAATTCCATTTGATTTGTTGAAAGATGCAACTTATGACGGGTTATCTGGTGAGGCTTTAGAGCGAGTGTTGAGGAGTGATTATGAGCAATTTAAAAATGAACGCGCAAAACTGTTTAAAATAGCAATAGGCTATTTGTGTAATGGAGATGATCCAAGTTTAGATGATATTTGGAATGAGTATAGCTTATTGGATGAAAAGTCAGATAGAACCTAAGCTAGTAATACAAAGCTCAGTTTTCGATTATGAATTTGAGTTTATCCATCCATTTGCTGATGGTAATGGGCGAATGAGGCGGCTCTGGGATACTTTAATATTGAGTCGTTGGAATCCAATTTTTACCAATATTCCTGTTGAAAGTCTAATCTATCAAAATCAAAAAGCCTATTACCAAGCATTGCAGATGAGTACCGATCGGACTGATTCAGCACCATTTATAGAATTCATCTTACAGATGATTTTAGATGCAATCCTTAGTTCAACTGATACCGCTCAAGACAGCGATCATGCTACCAGCTCAAGTTGGCGTACAAATGAGCGATCAAGTACAACGTTTGGTTTCGGCAATGAAGCAAGAAGACTATACTTTGGGTGAGTTGATGCAATTGGTCGGATTGACTCATCGAGCAACGTTCCAAAAGAATTATTTGAATCCTGCAATATAGGTGGGTTTAGTTCATCGTACTATTCCAGTTAAATCGAAGAATCCGAAGCAAAAGTATAGATTGAGTTTATAAAACTAAGTGGCGCCATAGGTACACAATCGGTGGCTATTCACAATACCAAAAGCCGCTGGATTACCAACTATGCCTATAGAAATCTAAATCTGCTACAATTATGCCAATTTTGAATTCCCACTTTCTTTAGTTTTAGTACATATTTAGAAATGTGTACATAACTGTGTACATATTGTAGATTTTTCTCATGTTTAAAGATGAATTAGCTAATCAGGTAAAGGTTCGTAGGACTTTTGCTATTATTTCCCACCCAAACTTCTGTCTCCCATGCAATATCACCTAAATATTTACGCATAATGGCACGGTCAGGAAAGGCTGTGACATACACTAAACCAGCACAATTTGAAATACCAATCAAAGTTGTTGAATGAGTCGATATATTATCAGTTAAATGATATATAAAAATTCTGTAGCTATTTTGTAGATTTTAAGATTGTTTTGTTGTGAGATTAGATGTTGTGAGTTGTTGGTAATAAGTAGAATATATTAGTTAAAAACAATTGGTTATGTGGTTTGCTGTCTTCGTATACTGTGATATGTTAGAAAACAACATTGAACTCAAAATCCGCTGTCAGAGATGACGTGTCGGTTCGAGTCCGACCCTCGGGACCAAGATTCAAAGACCCCAAGCTGGTATTAAAGGCTTGGGGTTTTTTAATGCTTATAATTTTGAGTTATTTAAATATTTTTACATCACAATTGTTTCTAAAGAGCTTTAATGTTGAGGCTTGGCTCCTTTTAATAGGAACAGTGATGACGTTTATTGTTTGAATCTTAGCTGCTTTTATTTCAGGAATATTATTGCTGAGTGTGAATGTATTTATTGAGATATATGAAGATTTGAAAGTTCACCAAATTTCCAAAAATTAGACTCTCTGCGGAATTCATTTAAGTTTAAATTTCATGAAAGTTCACGTTTTGTTGCGAATTGGTTCAATCATGAATTGCCTTTTATGTTAAAGTTTGTTAATAGTAAGTGATGGTTTTGACATTTTTTTCTTAGTGATTCGTAAATAACCGTATAACGATAATACACGAGAGGCGGGCATGGCTATTCAATTATTAGAATTACAGCAAGCCGATAAGTTAAGTGCTTGTAAAATTTCGCTTTCTTTGGGCTTGAATTCTGAGCAAAATTTACTTGAACAATTTTTACAGTTTAACCGTAAATTGATGCAAGCCGATACTGCTTTGCTCGCATTCCATCAAGAACCCTACCTTTGGCATTGTTGCGCAGAAAAGTTACAAGTAATTGATATTTCAAAAATTAGTAAAAGTCTAAATACACTATTTGTAAATGGTGATTTGATCGATCAACAACACCCTCAATATCAGAGTTTATTGGCCTTTCTAGCGCCATTCAAACGTAAAATACAAACTGCAATTGCAATACATTTAAGGCATCCAGATCAAACTTCATTGGGATATCTGGTTTTATTTGATGATGTTGCACAAGATTTCAGCGAATTGCAAAAACAATTACTTCAAGAGCACTGTATGAGTTTTATGCAGAAACTGGAGTTAAAGGTCAATCATGACGAACTGAAAGAATTATACGAGCAAGAAGCTGCATTAAACTTTAGTAAAACTAAATTCTTTTCAATTATATCTCATGATCTACGAGCACCATTTCATGGTCTATTAGGTTTCTCTGAAATATTGGCAAAAGAGCGTGACACTTTAGATGAATCTAGCATTCAGAATATCGCGGACTATCTTTACGATACCTCTCAGTCGACCTATAACTTGTTGGAAAGTTTATTAAATTGGTCGATGGCTGAAGGCGGGCGTTTTGTTTACCACCCGATTAATTTTAAGCTACGACAGATTACCAATATTGTTACAGATGTCTTAAAAACACTGGCGATCAAGAAAAATATCCAGTTGATTAATGAAGTGGATGAAAATCTTAA
Source organism: Acinetobacter sp. AG1 (assembly GCF_001005525.1). Classification (NCBI taxonomy): domain Bacteria; kingdom Pseudomonadati; phylum Pseudomonadota; class Gammaproteobacteria; order Moraxellales; family Moraxellaceae; genus Acinetobacter; species Acinetobacter sp. AG1. Next base: position 99,456 of record NZ_LBMZ01000124.1, read on the forward strand.
AGTTTATGCTGATATGAATATGATCACTTCCGTGATTCAGAATTTAGTATCCAATGCTCTGAAATTTACTGATATTGATGGTTCTGGCAAAGTCTTTATTCAAGCTCAAACTCAAGGTAACTTTGTTGAAATTTATATTAAAGATACTGGCTTGGGGATGACCCTTGAGCAGATTGAAACGCTATTTCAGCCGAGAATCACGGTCAGTTTTAAAGGTACTGCAGGTGAAAAGGGGGCAGGGCTAGGGCTAACATTGTGTAAACGATTCGTTGATCTAAATCATGGTGAAATTAGTGTTAGCTCGAATGAGGGTGAGGGCACAATCTTTAAAGTTGTATTGCCTGCTGCAAATGAACCAATAGATTTATGTGTAGAACAGCATAAAACTAAAGCGAAATTAGCCTAAAGAGATTTTAAAGATAAGCGTGTAACTGATATAACTAATCCTAGATTATACGAGATTAGCCGAGCCTTTTTATATGAATGCGGAACAGCTACAGAAAACTTTAGTTGCCAGTCAATATGCTGAACAAGTTTTAAATTTATATCAAATACAATTAGAACAAGATTATTGCGAAGATCAATTTCTCCAATCACTTTCTACCGCAAGTATTCATGAAAAAGTTCAACAAGCTGTTGCCGATGTAACAGATGAGCACGCTTGGATGAAAGCATTACGAGTCTTGCGTGCAAAGTTGATGTTTCGCTGGATTTGGCAAGATGCTAATCAACTTACCAATGTGGTGACGCTAACACGTGAACTTTCAGATTTTGCTGATGCCAGTATTTGTGCTGCAAAAGCTTTTGCATTACCGCCTCTATTAGCCAAACATGGCGAACCGATTGGTTATTCAGGTCATTTACAAGATTTGATCGTGATTGGAATGGGGAAACTTGGTGCACAAGAACTTAACCTTTCTAGCGATATTGATCTAATTTTTGCCTTCGATGAGCAAGGTGAAACCAATGGGCGTAAATGTATAGATGTACAGCAGTTCTGCATTCTATGGGGGCAGAAACTGATTTATCTGCTTGATCATATTACCGCAGATGGTTTTGTATTCCGTGTCGATATGCGCTTACGTCCGTGGGGTGATGGTTCAGCTTTGGCGATTAGCCACAGCGGGTTAGAAAAATATTTAAGTCAGCATGGACGTGAATGGGAACGCTATGCTTGGATTAAAGCACGTGTGATTACAGGTGAAAAAGCTGGCGCAGAACTCATGGAAATGTCGCGCCCATTCGTTTTTCGCCGTTATGTCGATTATTCTGCTTTCGCTGCGATGCGTGAAATGAAAGCGATGATTGAACGTGAAGTCATGCGCCGTAATATTGAAGATGATATTAAATTGGGTGCGGGTGGCATCCGTGAAATTGAATTTATTGTTCAAGTTTTTCAGTTAATTTATGGAGGCTCGAAACGTGAATTACAAGATCGTCAATGTTTGGTCAGTCTACATCATTTGGGAAATGCTGAATTACTTGATCAACAGGCTGTAATTGATCTTGAAGATGCTTATTTATTTCTAAGACGGATTGAGCACGCGATTCAAGCACTCAATGACCAGCAAACACAATCTCTACCGACTGAACCTGAATTAAGACAACGTATGTTAGATACTTTAGGGTTTAACGATTGGTCTACTTTCTTAGCTGTTTTGAATCAAAAACGCGACAAAGTTAAAGTTCAGTTTAAACAACTTATTCAGGAAAAGGAATTTGCTGAGCCTGTAGATGACTTTGTTCAGCTTGAGCAAAAACTGAATACTGTATTAGATGATGGTGCAAAGAATCTAATTCAAAACTTTTGGCATGGACAAGCACTAAGAAAAATTCCAGCGAGTGCTTTAGAGCGTTTAAAGAAATTCTGGCCACACTTGATCGAAGCGATCTTACAGTCAGATCAGCCACAAGTCGCTTTGTTGCGATTAATGCCTTTGGTTGAATCTGTACTTCGCCGTACTGTGTATTTGGTCATGCTCATGGAAAGTCGTGGTGCTTTACAACGATTAGTTAAGATGGCGACGGTTAGTCCATGGATTTGTGAAGAGTTAGCACAATATCCAGTCCTGTTAGATGAATTCCTTTCTATGGATTTTGGTTTACCGCAGCGTAAAGATTTAGAAGATTCACTACGTCAACAATTATTACGCATCGAAATTGATCAAGTTGAAGATCAAATGCGCGTTTTACGTCTATTTAAGAAGAGCAATGTCTTAACTGTTGCTGCAAGCGATGTCTTAGCTGAAAGTCCATTAATGAAAGTGTCAGATGCATTGACTGATATTGCTGAAGTTAGCGTCCAGGCGACTCTTAATTTAGCTTATGAAGCGGTTGCTGAGCGACATGGTTATCCTTTAGGCAATAATGGTCAGCGTTGTAGTTTGGATAATAAAGGTTTTGCTGTGATTGGATATGGCAAGCTTGGTGGGATTGAATTGGGTTATGGTTCAGACCTAGATCTCGTTTTTATCCATGCTTTTGAAGAACATGGTGAAACTGATGGTCGTAAAGGTATTAGCGGGGCTGAGTTTGCAATTCGTGTGGCACAAAAGTTTATGTCTTTAATGACGACGCAAACCTTAGATGGGCGTGTTTATGAAATTGATACCCGTTTACGTCCATCAGGTGAGGCAGGGATGTTAGTCACCAGTTTAAAAGCGTATGAGCAATATCAACAAAAAAGTGCGTGGCTTTGGGAGCATCAAGCTTTAGTGCGCGCCCGTTCGATTGCGGGTGATGTAAATTTGTGTCAGCTGTTTGAGCAGATTCGTTGCCAGATTTTGACTCAAAAACGAGATGAAAATGTTGTGCGTGAAGAAGTATTGAAAATGCGTCAAAAAATGAAAGACCATTTGGGATCGTCTTCTGAACAAAAAAAACATGGCATTTTTCATTTAAAACAGGATGCAGGTGGTATCGTTGACATCGAATTTATGGCACAGTATGCAGTGCTTGCATGGGGCGGGACGAATCCAGATCTTGCCCATTATTCTGATAACGTAAGAATTCTTGAAGATGCTGCTCGAGCAGGCTGCTTATCCAGTGAAGATGCCACAGCACTCATCCATGCTTATCTCCGTGAACGAGCTGAGAGCCACCGTTTAGCGCTTGCAAATCAATCTATGCAAGTCAATGCTGCGGATTGGCACGATACCCGAGAGATCGTTTGCAAGTTATGGCAAAGGTTAATTGATCCAACTGCAATAGCATTGGAAAGTGAATGATTGTGTAAAAATTTGGAGTATGTGCCATGAATTTGGCTGATCGTGATGGTTTTATTTGGCAAGATGGAAAATTAGTTGATTGGCGTGATGCAAAAATTCACGTCTTAACACACACATTACACTACAGTATGGGTGTTTTTGAAGGCGTCCGTGCTTATGAAACCCCAAATGGTACAGCAATCTTCCGTTTGCAAGATCACACTAAACGCTTATTAAATTCAGCAAAAATTTATCAAATGAATGTACCATTTGATCAAGCGACTTTAGAGCAGGCGCAGATTGATGTTGTGCGTGAAAATAAATTGGTATCAGCTTATTTGCGTCCTCTCATTTGGATTGGCTCTGAGAAACTAGGAATTGCTGCAACAGATAATACCATCCATGCTGCTGTAGCGGCTTGGTCATGGGGTGCATACCTTGGTGAAGAAGCGATGGCACGTGGTATTCGTGTTAAAACGTCATCATTTACGCACCACCATCCAAACGTGACGATGTGTAAAGCAAAAGCATGTGGTAACTATACTGTATCGATTTTGGCACACCAAGAAGTTGCACGTTCAGGTTATGACGAAGCAATGTTACTTGACCCTCAAGGCTTTGTTTGTCAAGGTGCAGGCGAAAACGTATTCTTGATCAAAGATGGTGTTTTGCATACACCTGACTTGGCAGGCGGTGCGTTAGAAGGGATTACCCGTCAAACCGTAATTACCATTGCCAAAGACCTTGGTTATGAGGTGGTTGAGCGTCGTATCACACGTGATGAGTTTTACATCGCTGATGAAGCATTCTTTACCGGTACTGCTGCGGAAGTAACGCCAATTCGTGAATATGATGACCGTGAAATCGGTTGTGGTTCACGTGGTCCGATTACCACTGTTATTCAAAAAACTTTCTTTGATGCAGTACAAGGTCGTAACGATAAATATGCACATTGGTTGACTTATGTAAAATAAGATCAAACCAGATCAATTAAGCGAAGCTCAGGCTTCGCTTTTTTATTGCTGAGCTGTCAATAGATTGCAACTAAATCATCATCAATCTTTCATTGAACTTGATTACGGTGAACTTTAAGTGCAATTAAAAACAATAGAGAAGCAATGAAAATTACTGTCGTAGGTGCAGGTTATGTCGGCTTATCCAATGCTTTATTATTTTCAAAACAACATGATGTGATAGTATTAGATATCGATAAAACACGCGTAAAGAACATTAATCAGCGCGTATCCCCGATGAGTGATACCTGTATTCAAAACTATTTATCTGAGTCTAATATTGAAGCGACTTGTGACCAAGAACTGGCTTATCAACAGGCTAAATTGATTATTATCGCAACACCCACCAACTACAATCCTGAAACAAATTATTTCGATACATCGAGTATTGAAACTGTTATTCATAGTATTCAAAAAATAAATCCTAAAGCATTGATGTTGATCAAATCTACAGTTCCAGTCGGCTATACAAAAGAACTTTCCAAAAAGCTTGCTTTAAAGAATCTTATTTTTTCTCCTGAATTTCTAAGAGAGGGGCAGGCTTTACAAGATAATTTATACCCGTCACGGATTATTGTAGGGGAAAAGTCAAAGCGAGCCGAGAAAATTGCCAAGCTTTATTTGAAAGCAACCATAAAAAAAGATGCGGTACTGTTATGTGTTGACTCAACGGAAGCAGAAGCAATTAAGCTGTTTTCAAATACTTATTTGGCGATGCGAGTTGCTTTTTTTAATGAGTTGGATACCTATTGTCTAAAAAACAAATTGAGTGCTTTAGATATAATTAAAGGGGTGGGATTAGATCAACGTATTGGTGATCACTATAACAATCCATCCTTTGGTTATGGAGGCTATTGTTTACCCAAAGATACCAAACAGCTTTTAGCCAATTATCATGAAACACCACAAGAATTGATCTCGGCAATTATTCGTTCTAACCAAACCCGTAAACAAGCGATTATTGAAGATATACTGAGTCGAAATGTCACTTGTGTTGGTATTTATCGATTAACCATGAAAGCCGACTCAGATAATTTTAGAGAGTCAGCTGTACATGATGTACTGAGTGGTTTAGCGGATGCGGGAATCCAAATCGTGATCTATGAACCAACTTTGGGTGCGAAAGCGTACCTTGGTCATCCTTTAATGTCGAGTCTACAAAAATTTAAAGCAATCTCTGATTTGATTATTGTCAATCGTATGGTGCCGATGTTTAGTGATGTTATGGAAAAAATCTATACGAGAGACTTATTTGGAATAAATTAGCACTTAAATGATTAAACAAAACTATAAAGAATCATCCTAGTTTGGTGAATTAATAATAATTTTTTTGATAATGCCTATGCTAAGATAGCCCAATATTCAGTGCATATTGTTTTAAAACGCTTGGTACGAAAATCGCAACGCGAAAATAATATCTAAGGCATTAAGGTTATCAGATGGCAGACATTCAACAAGATTCAGCAACTCATGAAGACAATATTATTTTGTGCATGAAATGGGGAACGAAGTACGGTCCAGAATATGTTAATCGTCTGTATAACATGGTCAAACGTCATCTGACTTTACCCTTTAAAATGGTTTGTTTGACGGATCGTAGCGAGGGCATTGATCCAAATGTGCAGTGCTTTCCAATCCCACCGTTAGATCTACCAGCAGGTAGTCCTGAACGTGGTTGGAACAAACTTTCTACTTTCGAGTCAGATTTATATGGTCTAAAAGGCAATGCTTTGTTCTTAGATCTTGATGTTGTGATTGTGGATAACATTGACTGCTTTTTTCAAGAGAAAGGCGAATTTTTAATTATTCATGATTGGAAGCGACCTTGGCGTATCACGGGCAATAGTTCTGTTTATCGTTTTAAATTAGGTAGCTTTCCTCAAATTTTACCGTATTTTCGTGAAAATTTTGATGAGATTCGTCAAAAATTCCGTAATGAGCAAGCTTATTTGTCATGGTTCGTTGATGCACATGGAACTTTGAGTTATTGGAACGAAGATTGGTGTAAAAGTTATAAATATCATTGTTTACAAAAGATACCATTAGCATATGTGAAGCCGCCTGTAAAACCGAAAGGTGCAAAAATTATTATTTTTCATGGCGAAATTAATCCACCTGATGCCGTAAATGGTGGTGGTGGTAAATGGTATCGTTATGTATTGCCTTCTGACTGGATTAAAGATGCTTGGCAGTAATTAGATAATCTGTACATTTATTAATATATTGGGTCAAATCGTGAAAATTTCTTTTTTTTTAATTAATTTGGATTCAAGTGTAGAACGTTTAAATAAAGCAGATACAGAATTGAGTAAACAAAAAATTAACTATACTCGTATTTCAGCTGTTGATGGACGTAAACTCGAACTTTCCTCATATTCAAATTATGATAGTAAAAGATCTCATATTTTTACTGGAAGAGATTTAATAGGTGCTGAAATAGGTTGCTATTTAAGTCATAAAAAAGCAGTTGAAACTTTTTTATTGTCTGGTTCAGATTATGGTGTCATTTTAGAAGATGATTTAAGATTAAATGAGGATTTTAATCAAAAAGTTATAGAAATTATAAGATGGCTGGAAAATAATAAATATACAGATTGGAATGTTATTAACCTAGGTGCAAAAAAGAAAAAACTAACATCTAAAATTGCTGAATTTGGTAACTATGAGCTATTAAATGCTTATTATTTTCCAATATTAGCTATAGGGTTAATTTGGTCAAGAAAAGGTGCACAGGATTTTTTAGAAAAGATTAATGATCAGCCTATTTTTATGCCCATTGATGTAGAGTTACAAGCATGGCTAAGTAAGAATGGTAAAGGCTTATCAGTTTATCCTGCATTAGTACTCCAAAATGGTTCGGAGAGTGATATTGATGCTGGAACCTTAATAAATCAGCAAAAGAGTTTACGTGCAGATCGTTTTTTACCTCGCCAGAAACGGATGTGGATGAATAAATGGAATGCATGTAAAAAGCTTTTAGAGAAATGAATTAGGGTATTAAAAATGAAAGTTTTAATGATCAATTTAGATGGTTCCAAAGATCGTTTACAGCAGCAAAATGAACAATTTGATAAATTAAAAGTTGTATTTGAGCGTTTACCTGCAGTTTCAATTGCTGATTTTAGTAAAGGTGATTATCAAAAATTAGCCTTCAATGGTCAAAGACCAATGAAACAATCTGAGTTAGCTTGTTTTTTGAGTCACAAAAAAGCATGGGAGTACGTTGTTACATTAAATGAACCTTGTGTTGTTTTAGAGGACGATGCTGTTTTAGTGCGAGAATTTAAACAAATTATTAATGCGGTAACTAATTTAGAAAATATCGATTTTATAAATTTAGAGGTGCATGGACGTAGAAAGTTAATTGCAAAATCAGCTACATTTGATTTAACTGATGATCATTTTCGATTATTTAGTTTATATCAAGATAGAAGTGGAACAGGGGGATATATTCTGTACCCAAGTGGTGCAAAAAAACTTCTAGATTTCATGGAAAAGAGAGCCATTGGTTTAGCTGATGAGTTTATTTATAGTTGTAGATCATTAGAAGCTTATCAAATTGAGCCAGCAGTGTTACTTCAGAGCGATAAATGTGAAATGTATGGCGTCAAGCCGATGGACGATATGCATTCAATTATCGGGCAAGTTAAAAATACAGTTTCTTTTGAATTATCTATAATAGAAAAAATTCAATTTAAATATAGAAGAATAATAGCTCAAATTATTTTGGGCTATTATTACCTTTTATTTATGTGTAAAGGTGCTGTTAAAAGAGAAATTAAGGTTGAACCTAAGCGATTTGATTAACCAAAGATTTTTGCTTTAGTTTTTTGCCACCATGTTGTTTTAGGTGGATTAGCTAAGCTATTTTCCCAGCCAATATGATGACATACACCATTTTTTAAGAAAAGATTATATTGGTTTCTTTTTCGGAACCAACGTGAAATATGTCGTTCTTTTCTAAAGTTCTGAAACCCTTGTGTTGCTTTCCACATAGTAATCGGTGAAATATGGGGGTTAAAAGTGAAACCGTGCCATTGATCATGCAGTTTAGTAAGTTTTGCAGTAGTTATATCACTATTTTGAATAAATTGGATCTTATTAAATTCTTCTTCTGTAAAAGAAAAGTCAGATAACTTTCTTAATACAATAGAGGTTGCTGAAGAGTCATTTTTTAAAATATTTATATATTCTTCAATTTGAATAGGTTGATCAAATAGCCAATCATCTTCACAATGAAAAATGTAATTCGTCTTAACTTGAGCATACATTAAATCCACGGCTTTGTGATGTCCAACTTGTTCTGAAAGGTTAATCAGTATCCCTGTAGGACATAGTTCTCGAAAAACTTGATTGGTTTCCTCATCACGAAAATCATTGATTGCAATAATATGTTCAAAACTAATCTGGTTGAATAGGCTTTCTAGGGTTTGACGTAATAGTTCTGGGCGTCGGCCAATAGTAAGGCAAAGTGTAATATCTTGTGCTTTCAACGATCATTCTCCAGAACAGTTCATAGCCAATATGATTGTAGATATTTGTGATTGTAGGACGAATTCATTGTATACTCAAATAATATTGAATACACTGCAACTACAATAATGCTGGAGATTTGTTAGGTTATTTTACGATGAAAAATTATGTCATAAGTTTAAAAACAGCCTCAGATCGAAGACAGCATATTGAAAATCAATTTAGTCATCATCAAGTTGAATATCAATTTTTTAATGCATTAACGCCAGATTTAGCGGCAACCATGGCTGATAAATTAAAATTAAATGTAAATGAAAAATTTTTAGCGAAAACTGAATTAGCATGTTTTATGAGCCACGTTGCGCTTTGGCAAAAAATGCTCGATGAAAATATTAGTTATATGGCAATTTTTGAAGATGATATCTATTTAGGTGATGATGCAAATTTTTATTTGAATAGTCATGACTGGATTGATCCAGATTGGAATATAATAAAGATTGAAGCATTTAATGAGCGTGTTTTGATCGGGAAACCATATGTCCAATTGGAAAAGGGGAATCGGTCTATATATAAATTAAAAAGCTGTAATTTAGGTACGGCTGGTTATATACTTTCTATAAAAGGGGCAAAAGAATATTTAGAATACATTCAATCTGTTGAATTAATACCTTTGGATCAATTGATGTTTAATCAGTATATTTTAAATAAAAAAAATAATATTTATCAAATGAATCCAGCGCTATGTATTCAGGAAATGATTTTATACCCTGAAAAGAGCAAAACCTCTTTGGTTAGTGATTTATATAATGAGCGTCAACAAAGAATGAAAAAGAATAAAAAGAAAGGGTGGTCTAAAATAAAACTAGAAATTTATCGAATATATATGCAATTATTTAGCATTATTGCTTATAAAACTATTAAGTTTAAATAATGAGAAATATAATTATGAGTGATATTAATCAAAAAACTGTAGCCGTCTTATACATCGCAACTGGACGATACACTGTTTTTTGGAAATATTTCTATGAATCTGCTGAGAAATATTTATTAAATAACTGTTTAAAGCATTATTTTGTTTTTACAGATAGTTCAGAGGATATTGCTGGGAAAAGTAAGGATAATGTTACTTGTATACAGCAAAATAAATTAGGCTGGCCTTATGATACATTAATGCGCTTTGATATTTTTTTATCGATCAAGGATCAACTAGAAGCATTTGATTATGTATTTTTCTTTAATGGAAATTCTGAAATAGTATCTAAAATCACTTCAGATGATCTACTACCATTAAGAGAAGATCAAAAGTTAGTATTTGCTCATCAGCCACATATGTTTCATTTATCCAAACGTAAATTTACATATGATAGAAATCCTGAATCTTCAGCCTATATTCCAAACGGTCAAGGCCAATATTATTTTATGGGTGGGATTAATGGGGGAGAGACATCAGCATACTTAGAAATGTGTGAAAAATTAAATCAGAATATAAAATCTGATTTAGAGAAAGACGTTATTGCGCTATGGCATGATGAAAGCCATTTAAATAAATATGCATTAAACCGTGATGATGTAAAAATTTTACCACCTCTTTTTAGTCGTGGTGAGTATGAATACTGGAAAAAAACATCAAAAGTAGTATTCCTAGACAAATCACATTATCGATTTGGTGGACATGCATATTTACGTGGTGAGAGTGAGCATAAAATTAGTCAGGTAGAATGGGAAAATGCAAATACAAAACAATCAAAATTCTACAAAGTTAGATTCAAACAATTTATCAAATCTCTTTTCTTATGAGACTGATTTTGTACGTTTAATTCATAGGCTGCATAAAAAGCCTTGGCGAATTTTGTACTTTGGATTCATCCCAAAAAAATTAAGAAAGAAATATAATCTGATAGCAGACCGATCTAAACAAGCATCAGTGGCTGATGCTTGGGAGAAAATAATTAATCTATATCAAGATAATAAAATTGAACATTTTCAACTGAAACCAAAGAAGGCCTTTCTAGATCAAAAAATAATTTGGCAATATTGGGCGCAAGGCATTAATCATGGTCAGTTACCTGAAATTGTTAATTTATGCTTTAAATCAGTAGATAAATACTGTACTGATTTTAAAATTATCCGATTGGATGATAGTAATATAAATGATTATTTGGATTTGCCTGACTTTGTATATTTAAAGAAACAGAACCCTGAATTTAAACATGCTTTTTTTGCGGATTTAATTCGATTAGCATTACTTGATGTTTATGGGGGTATTTGGTTAGATGCAACTATTATGTTAACGTCTCCAATTAAAGAAAATATTACTAATTCTGATTTTTTTATGTTTCAAAGATCATCAGAAGCTAAAAATAAACGTTATTGGTCTGAGTATAATTCTGATTACTTTGGTTGGGATAGTAATCACCGTATTAATGTTCTAAATAGTTTTATTGTTGGGAAAAAAGGAAATATTGTTATACACACATGTTTAGATCTATTGTTGAATTTTTGGAAGACGCAAAATAATATTCCCCATTACTTTTTCTTCCAAATTTTATTTGATGTTTTAATAAATAAGTACTTTCCAGATCAAAAATCTATAATTATAGATGATACTTTACCTCATTTATTACAATCTAAAGCCAATAATTTTTATGATCAGGCTGAATTTAATAGAATTCTTAGTCTAATTAATATTCATAAAATGACATATATTGCTAATTCGCTCCAGAACTCTTTTTATAATTATTTAAAAGATAATATTTAGTTTGAACTAAGGTGATCTCATGAAATTTATGTATCGCTATACTAGATTAAGAGTATGGTTCTATAGAAAATTCTTTTCTAATATTCGTAAATTGAAATTTACGGGGAAAATATTACAAGCTACACAATTTATCGGAACTGGAGAGATTTTTGTTCAGAATGTAGAGTTAGGCGTTTTTCCATCTCCATATTTTACTAATGGAGTGGGGTATATAGAAGCTAGAAATACTACTGCTAAAATTGAAATTTTAGATAACACCTTTATAAATAATAACTTTGTAATGATTGCTGATCGGACAGAAATTTCAATTGGACGTAGATGCTTAATAGGTACTAATTTTTTCGTCACTGACTCAGATTTTCATGGCTTGGCCATTAATAATAGAACCAATGGAAATTATGAATGCTTACCAGTAAAAATTGGAGACGATGTTTTTATTGGATCTGATGTGAAAATACTGAAGGGGGTAAAGATTGGTCAAGGTGCAGTCATTGCAAATGGTGCAATTGTTGTGAAAGATGTGCCACCATTGACAATTTTTGCAGGTATACCTGCAAAATTTGTCAAGAATATTCCTGTAGATTAACTTTGTTTTGAAAAATATCTATTTTGAAGATAAATCAAATAATATTTACAACGAAGCATTAATGATTTGATAGGACTTTCTTTTCTTAGTGGTCTAATTTTTATTATTTTTTGTATGGTATATACCGCAGACGGATATAATTTATGATCTCGATATTGCATTGCGATTTTTAACATTTCTTCATACATCATATCTTGATTTTTACTCATATTTTCGTCATGTGATCGATAATTTACAAGCGGATAAGGGATGTAGATAATTTCTTTATCCAAGTTCGATAGACGTAATAATAGATCCCAATCTTCAATTTTTGTTTGAGGATTAAATCCACCTACCTTTTGAAGAGTTGCAGTATCTATCATTTGTGACGAAGCAGGTAAATCATGCTGATTTAAAAAGATCTCACTAAAGTAAGTTTTTTTAAAACTTCTGACACGTTGGTCTATGATCTTGTTATGTTTATCTATAATATTTACACCTCCAAAGCAAGCAATAGCTTCAGGATATTCACGCAAAGCTTGAATTTGTAATTCAATTTTTTCAGGTTGAATCATATCATCAGAAGCTAATGTGCAAAAATATTCTCCATTTGCCCATTTTAATGCTTCATTTAGAGTATTACATAACCCTTTATTCTCTCTATATCTAAATTCAAATCGACTAAATCTATTTGTACAAATTGAAATTAATTCTTGAATTTTTAATACAGAATTATCTTTAGAACCATCATCTATAATAATTAGTTCAATGTTTGAATAAGATTGATCAATAATACTTTGGATACTATCTTGAACATATTGCTCATGGTTATAACAAGGAATAGCAATTGTTACTAAAGGTGGGGTAGTCATTGATGTCATGATAATTTAAATCCATTACAGACATCTACGATGAATTGAGCATCCTTTAAGCTAAGGGTGGGTCCCATAGGCAAACTCAATACTTCAGAATGAATTGTTTCTGAAATTGGAAAGCTTGAGTTGTTCCATTCCTGATAAGCTTGTTGTTTATGTGGGGGAATAGGGTAATGAATCAAAGTTTGTATACCCTGTTCAGCTAGGTGCTTTTGTAAAGCTTCACGATGTTCGGTTCGAATCACAAATAAATGCCAAACATGTTGCTTATCATCTAAAGCATTAATTTGCATTTTAGGAAGTTGAATTAAAGAATTATTAATATTTTCTAAATAAAGTGCGGCAATCTTACGACGGTGTAAAGTCTCTTGATCTAGAAATTTAAGTTTAATATCCAAGATAGCGGCTTGAATTTCATCTAAACGACTATTTACACCTTGTACAAGATTTTTATATTTTTCATGTGAACCATAATTGCGTAATGCTCTAAGCATATTGGCAAGCTCTAGATCATTCGTTGTTATTGCGCCAGCATCACCTAATGCACCAAGGTTTTTACCAGGATAAAAACTAAATCCGGATGCATGTCCCCAATTCCCAGCTTTTCTACCTTTAACTTCTGCACCATGGCTTTGAGCAGAATCCTCTAAAACTAATAAGTCATATTGATCTGCAATTTGCATAATTTCAGGCATTGCTGCAAGCTGACCATATAGATGAACTGGTAAAATAACTTTTGTCTTATTTGTAATAGCTGCTTCAATTTTTGTAGGATCAAGATTGAAGGTATCTGGATCAGGTTCAATAAGGACAGGTTTAAGCTGATTAGCGCTAATGGCTAAAATACTGGCAATATAAGTGTTTGAAGGAACAATAACTTCATCACCGGCTTTTAATTTACCTAACTCTTTCCAAGCTCTTAATGTCAAAATAAGAGCATCTAAACCATTGGCTACGCCGATTGCATATTTGGTTCCGCAAAATTTTGCAAAATTCAGTTCGAATTGTTCGAGTTCTTTTCCACCAATATACCATCCAGAGTCAATAACTCGTGTACAGGCTTCAATGAGTTGCTCGCGGTATTGTTGATTAATATTTTTAAGATCAAGAAAAGGAATCATTGTCCAATATACCCTTTAATTTTTGCTGGATTGCCGACCATAATTGCATTTTCTGGTACATCTTTTGTTACGACTGCACCTGCACCAATCATTGCATTCTTTCCTATTCGAATACCTGGCAAGATAGTTGCATTCGCGCCAATACTCGCGCCTTGTTCTACAACAGTATTTGCGAAGCTTTCAGGATACTGTTTTGATCGTGGTTTTTTATCGTTGGTAAAAGTGACGCATGGACCAATAAACACATTATCTTCTAAGCTGATTCCATCCCAGATGTAGACACCAGACTTTATGGTTACATTGTTTCCAATTCGGACATCATTCTCGATTAAGGTATGGGCACAAATATTACATCCAGAACCAATTACCGCATTTTTGAGAATAACACTATATTGCCAAACACGGGTATTCTGACCTATATGAGGGCTATGTACATCAGATAATGGATGAATAAATGGACGATTTACAACGCTGAGAAATTCATCATAACTACGGATATAATCGCTTTCGTCATAATGTTCACTTGCCAACACTAATAATACACAATCTTCTGAAAAGTCATGCATTTCGTGCCAAACAAGAGGTGGTATCCTTAACCCTTTATTGGCTTGATCCATCCATACTTCTTGCTTTTCACTACCATTATCCATAATCATTCTGCATTTTCCCTTTATACAGAATGCAACCTGATGTAGCTCTTTATGGGCATGAAAACCGCGGGGAATATCTGGTTTTGCATCGAAAATATAGTAGATACGATTTACTTTAAAAGGAATATTTTTGCTGGCCTCTGCAACAACAAGACCACCACGTTCGTCACCTAAATTTGGTAAGTCAATCCAATCAATCAGTTTCATAATTCACTCACTAATGATACCAAATATTGACCATAATCATTTTTATTCATACTTTGGCCGATTTCTAGAACTTGTTCTTTGCTTAGCCAGCCGTTGTTAAACGCAATTTCTTCTAGGCATGCTACTTTGTAGCCTTGACGTTTTTCAATCGTTTCTACAAATTGTGCTGCTTCAAGTAAGCTTTCATGTGTGCCTGTGTCGAGCCAAGCAAAACCTCGACCAAGTAACTCAACATTTAAGTCGCCGCGCTCTAAGTACATTTGATTCACAGTCGTGATTTCTAATTCACCACGTTCAGATGGTTTAACTTTTTTTGCGATTTCCACAACATCATTATCATAGAAATATAGACCAGTTACAGCAAAATGTGATTTTGGCTGTTTAGGTTTTTCTTCCAGAGAAACGGCACGTTTTTGTTCATCAAACTCAACCACACCAAAACGTTCAGGATCTTTAACTTGATATCCAAAGACGGTCGCGCCTTTTTGACGAGCGACAGCTTGACGTAGCATTGGTGTAAAGCCCTGACCATAAAAAATATTGTCGCCAAGAACAAGGCATACATTACTTTTGCCAATAAACTGTTCACCAATAATGAATGCTTGGGCTAAACCATCGGGACTCGGTTGGATTGCGTAACTCAATTCAATACCCAATTGAGAACCATCACCAAGTAAACGTTTAAATCCGTCAATATCATCAGGTGTACTAATAATGAGAACTTCACGAATACCTGCCAACATTAATACTGAAAGTGGATAATACACCATCGGTTTATCGTAAATTGGGAGTAATTGTTTAGAAACGCCTTTGGTAATAGGATAGAGGCGAGTACCTGAACCGCCAGCAAGAATAATACCTTTCGTCGACATTATAGATTTACCCCTAATCTTTCACGTTGATAGCTGCCATCCTGAACGTGGCGACACCATTCTAAATTATTTAAATACCACTCAATTGTTTTACGAATACCTGTTTCAAATGTCTCTAGAGGTTTCCAGCCAAGTTCATTTTCTATTTTTGAGGCATCAATTGCATAACGTAAATCGTGTCCTGGACGGTCTTTTACAAAAGTAATTAAGTTTTCATAAGGTTGAGCATTATTTTGTGGTCTTAATTGATCCAGAATTCTGCAAATGGTTTTCACCACTTCAATATTCTGTTTTTCATTATGCCCACCGATATTGTAAGTTTCTCCAACCGTACCATGAGTGACAACTTGATATAAGGCTCTTGCATGATCTTCAACGAATAACCAATCACGGATTTGATTACCAGTTCCATAGATAGGGAGTGCTTTACTATCTAAGGCATTCAGAATAACTAAAGGAATTAATTTCTCAGGAAAGTGATATGGGCCATAATTATTAGAGCAATTTGTTACAATAGTTGGTAGACCATAGGTCCGTTGCCAAGCCCGAACCAAATGGTCGGAACTCGCTTTACTGGCTGAATAAGGTGAGCTTGGTGCATATGGTGTTGTTTCAGTAAATAAATCCGTAGTCCCATCCAAATCACCATAAACCTCATCTGTTGAAATATGGTGAAAGCGAAAATTTAATTTTTTAATTTCGTCTAATCGCTGCCAATGTTTACGTGCTGCTTCTAATAAGGTGTATGTGCCAACAATATTGGTTTGAATAAATGTACTTGGCCCATCTATAGAACGGTCAACATGTGACTCGGCAGCTAAGTGCATGATTGCATCAGGTTGAAACTGTTCAAAAATCTGTTCTAGTTTTGAAGCATCACAAATATCAACTTGTTGAAATTGATAGCGTGGATTCTGATCAATTTCTTTTAGTGATTCTAGATTTCCCGCATATGTAAGTTTGTCTATATTAAGAACTTCATCATTTGTATTTTTAATAATGTGACGTATGACACTTGAACCAATAAATCCAGCCCCACCTGTAACTATAATCCGCATAAAATATTTTCCTTCAAGAATTTAAATGGTTAAATTCATAAATTATTTAAAAAAGTTAATTTCTAAAATTTATATGGTTTATCGATAAAATAAAAAATAGTCACTCATAAAACGTTGTATGATCAGCCCCTCTAAACCGCTTATATCCCCACATATATTCAGCAGGAAAGCGGTTGATCATCTGTTCAACTGCTTTATTGAGTGCCGCAGTTGCGATCTCAATATCGCGATCGTATAACTCAGGATCATTCAGATCATCGCAATACACATCAAATCCTTCACCATCTTCACGACGGAAACAGCTTAATCCCACCAGACGACATTGCGTTTTTTGCGCCATTTTGCTTGCAAGTGTACTGGTTAAACAGGGAATTCCAAAAAAAGGAACGATAACCCCGCCTGAAGGTTGAGGAACATGATCAGGTAAAATTACGCTAAAACCACCTTGTTTTAGATTTTTAAACAAGGCTTTTACACCATTTGCATCCGTTGGAACTAAGGTGGCATTTAACCGTTGGCGAGCATGCAAAGCAAACGCATTAAATCCTGAATCTTTCATGGGTTTGTACATAATGGTAGGTGTACCATACTGATTGACCCATGCATTCATCATTTCCCATGTACCCAAATGCGGAGTAATAATCAAAGCACCACGCGGATCACTTAAAGCATTTGTTAATACTTCTAAATTATGTACAGTACGAATTTGCTGAATACTCCATTCAGGAGGCATTGCCCAACATTTCCCTGATTCAATATAACTCAGACATTGTTTGGTGACACTCTCTCGAGCAAGCTGTTCTTTTTGATCTGAAGAAAGTTTTGGGTAGGCTAAACCAATATTAATTCTGGTTTTCCAAAGCATACTCTTATCAGGATTTTGATTGATAAAGTAGGCAGCCACTTTTGCAATACTACGCAAAAATGTTAGAGGGAGAATACGTAGTAAAGTACTGTAAAACGACATCGCAATTAATCTTGCTTATCTGTATTGCCTTTGAGCACCATATAAATTAGTGCTACAAAAATCAATAACGCACCTACAAGACTACTGACGCAGAAATATAAAATACGTTGATTGGTGGTCATATTGAAAAGTTCATTTGCTAAGATGTAACGCATAAAAAACCATTGAGCAAGTGAAAACACAATAATCACAATTGTGTGTCGACGTACATCAGGACGCATTGCCATAAGGCTGACCTCTCAATAAAAAAGCAGCTTATTATGCCATTACGCTGCATGATCGCAAAGTAAAACCATGTAATATAAAAAAACCCTGCATTAAGCAGGGTCTTATTCAGCAATTAATTGAAAAAATTACTTTTCTTCAGCTTTTGCTTTTTCACGTAAACGAATACCGAGGTCACGTAATTGATTCGCTTCAACAGGCGCTGGCGCTTGAGTTAATGGACATTCAGCAGTCTTAGTTTTCGGGAATGCAATCACATCACGAATCGAAGATGCGCCTGTCATGAGCATGATCAAGCGGTCAAGACCAAATGCCAAACCACCGTGCGGAGGCGCGCCATAACGTAATGCATTCAGTAAGAAGCTGAATTTTTCTTCTGCTTCTTCTTCACCAATACCTAAAGCTTCAAAAATCGCTTTTTGCATCTCTAAGGTATAAATACGCAGTGATCCACCACCGATCTCAGTACCATTGAGTACCATATCGTATGCAACAGACAATGCTGCACCTGGATTGCTCTTCACTTCTTCAACACTTGATTTTGGTAGTGTGAATGGGTGATGCACAGAAGTCCATTTGCCATCATCAGTTTCTTCGAACATTGGGAAATCAACAACCCAAAGTGGTGCCCACTCACAAGTTGCAAGATTCAAGTCATGACCGATTTTCACACGAAGTGCGCCCATTGCATCATTTACAACTTTTGCTTTATCCGCACCGAAGAATACGATGTCGCCATTTTCAGCACCGACACGTTTTAATAAATCGAGTACGATTGGCTCGATGAATTTAACGATTGGTGATTGTAAACCTTCGATGCCTTTTTCAAGTTCATTGACTTTGATGTAAGCCAAGCCTTTAGCACCGTAGATGCCTACGAATTTAGTGTATTCGTCGATCGCGCTACGTGGGAGTGAACCAGCACCCGGTACACGTAAAGCGACAATGCGACCTTTAGGATCTTTTGCAGGACCAGCAAAAACTTTGAACTCAACGTCTTGCATTAAGTCTGCAACGTCAACTAATTTCAATGGAATACGCATATCTGGTTTGTCAGATGCATAATCACGCATTGCATCGTTATAGGTCATACGTTCAAATTTATCGAATTTTACATTCAATAATTCGTTGAACATTTTAACCGTTAAGCCTTCCATTAAATCCATGATGTCATCGTCACTCATGAACGATGTTTCAACGTCGATTTGGGTAAATTCAGGCTGACGATCCGCACGTAGATCTTCGTCGCGGAAACATTTAGCGATTTGGTAATAACGATCGATACCACCCACCATTAACAACTGTTTGAACAATTGTGGTGATTGTGGAAGTGCATAGAAGCTACCATTTGAAACACGGCTTGGTACTAAATAGTCACGTGCGCCCTCAGGAGTTGCACGAGTCAAGATCGGTGTTTCAACGTCTAGGAAACCGTGATCTTCAAAGTAGTTACGAATCAAATTTGTAACTTTAGAACGGAAGCGTAAGCGATCTAACATTTCTGGACGACGAATGTCCAAGAAACGGTATTTCAAACGAATTTCTTCTGAAATATTGGTATTTTCGTCATTCAATGGGAATGGAGGTGTTTCAGAAGCAGCAAGAACTTCGATTTCTTTTGCTAAAACTTCGATTTGACCACTCACCATGTTAGCATTTTCAGTACCTTCATAGCGACGACGTACACGACCTGTAATTTTTAACACAAATTCAGAGCGTGCTTTATCCGCAGTTGAGAAAGCTTCTGGTGTATCAGGATCAATTACGACTTGAACTAAACCATCACGGTCACGCATATCAAGGAAAATTACACCACCATGGTCACGGCGACGATGAACCCATCCGCATAAAGTAACTGTTTGATCGATTTGGGCTTCAGTTAAAGAGCCACAGTAATGAGTGCGCATCATATTGAATTATTTATCCAAACTATATTGGCTATAAGGTGAATGCGTAAACAGCGCATCACCAATGAAGGGGAGATTATGCCTTGTTGAACATATTGTCTCAAGTCTTAATGTTTTCAACAGAATTTTAAAGCGACGCTTTTTTAAAAAAACGATCTTGTTTGACCTTTTCGATCAAATAATAGTAGCAACAGACATGCTGCGGTAAAAACACAAAGTGCTGTTTGAGTAAATTCGTTAATTGATTTACCAATAAAAAAATATCGTTCGGTGTACCAGAGTTCTGATGAAATATGACGACTGTAGTCCCAAATCGACAACAATCCAGCAACTGTTGAAATGATTAAGCTTGTCGTGATAAATCCTTTGATCTTAATCGGTACAGGTTGAGCTAGTTTATATTTGATGTAATAGCTTTTGCACATCCAGAAGATAAAAGGTAAGGCGAGAATGGATGAAGCAATTTGCAAAATGAAATGTAATGAATAATGCAAACCAAAGAGAGAAATATCTTGTGCGAGTAAATCTTTAAAAGCGAAGGTCCGAAAGTCCAGATGGGTTAATCCATCCCAGATTAAATGTGTCGCTGTACCCAGAATAATTGCAAAGCAATTCATAAGAATAAAGCCCACTGCATCATCAAAATTGCTGATCTTTATGGGATCTTTTATACCCAGAAAGCGATAACTGACAGGTCGATAAATGAGATACCACAAGAGACAAAAGAATAATCCAATCGGAAGATTGGGAAATAATATGCCAGACCACTGATGTGTTAATGCAATTGTTTCTTGAGTAAATAAGCGGTGCAGGTCTGGGGTCATACAGCCGATTGCAAGAGCTGCGACAGGCAAATGACCTTTACTCAATTTTGATAGAGGTGGTGCAAGAACAGCGTGAGAAAGAGTAAATGGCATATTCTTGGAGCGTTATAAACATTGAATAATGGATCAGCAGTGTAGCAAATGTTTTTTGTGGTTATGTTTTTTATTGCAAAATAAATGAAATGTTATAATATAACAAAATATATTTAAGCTGATCTGAGACACGGCATGTCATTTTCTAAAAATATTTTGACTTTATCTATTTTAGCAATAGCCAGTAGTACCACCTTTGCAGAAGAGGAAGCAAAGGTTCAACAACTTGCTACGATTGAAATTAAAGCGCACCCTTTAGAGCGAAATGCGGCCGATTTTGCTGTCGCAGATCATGTGGTTGAGCAAAAAGAGTTAACTGAAAAAAGTGTAACATTAGGTGATGCCTTAGCTGGTGAGATGGGTATACATACCAATCAGTTTGGCGCAGGTTCAAGTCGTCCAGTGATTCGAGGACAAGATGGTGCTCGAGTCAAAGTGTTGCAAAATGCCTCTGAAAATATTGATGTTTCAACGTTATCGCCCGACCATGCGGTCACGGTTGATCCATTATTAGCAAAGAAAATAGAAGTTATTCAAGGACCATCTACTTTATTGTACGGTGCTGGTACTGTTGGTGGTTTAGTCAATGTCACAGACAGCAAAATTCCGACACAGATGCCAGAAAATGGTTATGAGGGGAATGTTGGGCTACGCTATAACACTGGCAGTGATGAAAAATTAGCAAGCGCGGGTGTTACTGTTGGTTTAGGTGATCAAGTTGCATTACGTCTTGAAGGTCTCAAACGCGAAGCCAATGATTATATTGCACCTGATTATTTCCATGAAGGCGAAAAAGAACGTCGAGTCGATAATACTTTTGCCAAAGGGCAAACTGTAAATGTCGGTCTATCGTGGATTTATGATCGTGGCTTTACGGGTATTTCATATAGCAATCGTCAGGATCAATACGGCTTGCCAGGACATAGCCATGAATATGAAAGCTGCGATGCACATTCGAGTGGTAGACCACATTTACATTGTGGTGATCACGATCCAGATGATGGACATGATCATGACCATGAGGAACATGAGCATGCACATGATGCAGGACCTTGGATTGATTTAAAATCAGAGCGTTATGATGTTCGTACTGAGTTGGACAACCCATTTGCAGGTTTTAAAAAATTACGCGCACAAGCGAGTTATACTGATTATCAACATGATGAGATCGAAGAAGAGACCATCGCGACTCGTTTTAAAAATAAAGGTTATGATGGACGCTTAGAGTTAGTACATAACCCGCTGGGTGCATGGGAAGGGGTCATTGGTACACAATATGGACAACAAAAATTAAAACTTACAGGTGAAGAAGCCTTTTTAGCGCCAAATACCACTAAAAAATGGAGTGTTTTTGCATTAGAACATGCGCAATTTAATGATGTTCATGTTGAATTAGCTGCTCGTGGAGAACAGCAAAAAATTGATATTGATGATGCAACGAAAAAAGATTTCGACGGTTCAGCCTTTTCTGTTTCTGGTGCCGCCAATTGGGAGTTTGCACCAAACTATAAACTATCTTTCGTTACCTCACATCAGGAGCGTTTGCCTTTAGCACAAGAGTTATATGCTAATGGTGGGCATTTCGCCACCAATACCTATGAACTAGGGAATGATCAGCTTAAAAAAGAGCAATCAAACAATGTCGAACTTGGTTTTCATTACGATGATAACAAGTTTGATTATCATGTACATGTTTACCATAACTGGTTTGACGACTACATCTATGCTCAAACTTTAGATCGTTATAAAGATTTCCGTTTGGTTCAGTATGCACAAGATAAAGCCAAGTTCTACGGCGCTGAAGCGGAAGTGGGTTATCAGCTCTCTTCAATTTATAAACTCAGTGCATTTGGTGACTATGTTCGTGGCAAGATCGATAATGAAAATGCACCACGTGTACCAGCGGGCCGTTTAGGTACAAAAGTGAATGCAGACTTTGGTGATGGTTTTAGCGGTTCAGCTGAGTATTATCATGTATTCCAACAAGATAAGATCGCAGCTTATGAAACCGATACACAAAGTTATAATATGTTAAATTTGGGTGTGGCGTATTCAGGTAATTATGGCAATGTCGGTGATTATCGTGTATTCCTAAATGCTAATAACTTGTTGGATGATCAGGTTTATCAACATGCATCGTTTTTATCAACCATTCCACAAGTTGGACGTAATTTTAGCGTTGGTGTGAACTTTAGTTTCTAATTTGTCACTCAAATCTTATTGAAAAATCAAAGTATAAGCTCTAGCCTTAGTCCATTAGACTAGGGCTTTTTCTGTTTATATGCGCATCTTCCAAAGAATTCATCAAAAATTAAACTGGTCAGGTCGACGTTACATGGCAGTCATATTGAGTATTTTTGCGATTGGGTATATTGCTTCTGCAATTTATCACACTGTAAAACCGCTCCCAAAGGGACTGAATTTTACTGGACAACTTCGCCATGCCAATGTGAAATTTTTAGCGGATCAAACTTATATTGATATACAAGGTCAGCAACAAGTTGATCAGCATATTTTCAAAGAAGTATTCCAACTAATTGATCAAGCACAAACCACGATCGTGCTAGATATGTTTCTATTTAATCAGGAAGTTGGTGAATCAAAGGTAAAGCAATTTCCATTGATGCAACAACTCACTGATGCGTTGATTCTGAAGCGTAAACTTTACCCCGCAATTCAAATCGTTGTGATTACAGATCCAATTAACTCTGTTTATGGTGGAATAACTCCTAAACACTATCGTCAGCTTCGTCAAGCAGGCGTAGATGTGATAGAAACTGATCTGAAACCATTGCGAGCCTCGAATCCACTGTGGTCGGGATTTTGGTATATTTGTTGCCAAAATTTAGGCAATAATCCAGAAGGCGG
The DNA here is from genome assembly GCF_001005525.1 of Acinetobacter sp. AG1. Lineage (NCBI taxonomy): Bacteria > Pseudomonadati > Pseudomonadota > Gammaproteobacteria > Moraxellales > Moraxellaceae > Acinetobacter > Acinetobacter sp. AG1. The sequence goes on from NZ_LBMZ01000124.1 coordinate 123,138, forward strand.
TTGGTTAAATAATCCTTTTGGAAAAGATAAAGTAACAATACGGAGTTATTTGGAGTTACTCAATTTTAAAGCCAATCATCGTAAAACCTTAGTGGTAGATACGGCTCAAGGTTGGAAGAGTTTAGTGACCTCAGCGAATCCTCATGATGGAAGTTCACATCATAGTAATGTCGCATTGGTCGTGGATGGCCCAACCGCGATTGATGTATTACAAACTGAGCAAACCATCGCGAATATGTCACAAGGTTCAAGCCCTTTTGTGATTATGGGTGGGCTGGTGGAAGATAAGCGCTTGCCACAGGTGCAGCTACTGACTGAAAAAGCGATTTATGATGCTGTGTTGAAGATGATTCAATCTGCAAAAAGTGAAGAGCATTTGGACATGGCAATGTTCTATCTGTCTGAGCGAAATATTATTGAGGCGTTAAAACAGGCTAAACAACGTGGTGTAAATATCCGTATCATGCTTGATCCAAATAAAGATGCATTTGGTCGTCAAAAGAATGGTATTCCAAATCGTCAAGTGGCTTCAGAACTCAATGCGGTAGGTATTCCAATTCGTTGGTGTGATACCCATGGTGAACAATGCCATAGTAAAATGCTACTCAAGTATAACGCTCAGCAAGCTGAAATGATTTTAGGTTCAGCTAATTTAACAGCACGTAATCTTAAAAACTATAATCTTGAGACCGACATGCGCGTTTTAGGTTCAGCGCAAGCACTGGTCTTTAAAGATGCAGGACAGTATTTTGATGCTGCTTGGAGTAATGCGAATGGTCGTCAGATCACGGTTGATTATGCAAAATATGCTGATGAGTCAAAAGTGAAATACTGGCTCTATCGTTTTATGGAGTGGTCGGGCTTATCGACTTTCTAAAAAAAGAGGCTTTAAGCCTCTTTTTTTATTGCGGATTTGGTGGAATCAATTGATCTAAATCTTTATCAGCTAAGTGATCTAATTCACTTAAATCCGTTTTGATTTTCCACTGAGTTTCATCATCGACTGGGTTAGGCAAACGAGCTTCTAACCAATCACATACTGCATCAGGATTAAATTCAGGATGATTACATTGAATTACCCAAGCTAAAAAGTCTTTCGCTTCACCATTCATATAAGGAGGAGGAGAGACAGGGAAGAATTGAGTGGGTAAGCGCTCATTGGTCGATAAGTAGTTCAGAACATGCCCAAGCTCTTGAACAGTTTGCCATGCAAGTGGATGTGCAACATCAATATTGAATTTAAACCACCAAGCATGTTGACCATCTGTGCCATGTGCAACGATGCGAGCTTCCTGCACACTTGGAACTTTACAAAAGAATTGATAAAGGCGATCAAAATTCATTTCAGCCACAAATGTCGTCTCAAAATCAAAAATATAATTTTAGCATATCTCTATTTAACTATCCGTAGATGTGATTGATCGATGAATTGATTGATTAGATCTGAAAAAATATTATTACAACAGTTATGCTTAATTTTTATTCTAAAATAGAAAGATACTCTGATTTCTTAGGAGATAATCATGAAGCAATCTAAAATTTATATTTATGGCTTGGCGACTATATTGGGTTATCTCCCTATCATGAGTTATGCAGATAATGCTTGGAGTGGCTATAGTGGGGTGGAAAGACGTTCGTATCCTCAAACTCCTCGTTATCAACCAGCAGCAGAAGATCCTTTCGCATTTTCAAATCAGCGTTACACACCGACTGCACCACCTAAAGGCTATTATTATCAACCGAATCAAAATAATTATTATCCTTATCCAAGCCATCGACCGGGTGTTCGTATTGAATACTATCCAGAAACACAATATGAGCACAGCTATCGACGTGAATCATTTGTTGTTGGAAATGAATTACCCGGCGAGTTTCGTAGTGAACGCTATGTGATTCGAGATTGGGATTCATATTCATTGCGTGAACCACCAAGAGGTCGGCACTGGGTGATGGTCGATGGTCGTTATCTTTTGGTGACTGATGATAATTTTACGATTGAAATTATTCGCTGATTTTAAATGTTTTTTTGAATTTTATTCAAACTTGAAATCTCCATAATTTCTTGGTTTTCATTACAAAGTTTTGCAATGTCGCAGTTTTTATTCATGCTTTCTCCTAGAGTTTTTCTTAATCTGATTTTAGATCGAAAAACAGAGGATCAGAACATGAAAAAGACAGCTGTATTACTGGTATCAACACTTATGCTTGGTGTATCTGCCTCAGCTATGGCAGATTCAAATCGTTGGGATCATCAACATAAAGATCGTTATGATTACCGCTATGATCGTTATGACAATCGTCATGATCATCGGGAACAACCTCGTTGGTCAAATGGGGATCGCGGCAATCATTATGGTCAACGAATTAATTTTAAACGTGGTGAACGTTTACCTTCAGAATTTCGTAGTAACCGATATATTGTTTCCAACTATCGTTATCATCGCTTGTATGAACCACCTCGTGGTTATAACTGGATGCAGGTACAAGGTAAATATGTATTGGTTGATTCGAAATATCGAATATTCCGTGTTGCATAAAATACCTAAGAAAAAGCAGGTGAGATGCCTGCTTTTTTATTTATGCAAGTTCATCATCTTGTGGTCGTGGTGTCTTATTTGCAGGAAGTTGTTGTTCATGATCTTTACCTCGGATCACAGATGGGTAGTTCCATGAAGCAAAACGCACCACTAAAATAGCCAAAGCCAGAATTAAAATAGAGCCTGTAATAATGACTAAATCCATCGAGGCTTTGTGATTATGCTGAATATCTGCAATCAATAAGCGTGTAAGTGCAGTGATCGCCACATAGATGAGAAAGCGGACAGGCATATGATTGGTTTTAAAATAGATACCGACCATTGCACCAAGTTCGAGGTAGATAAATAGCAGTAAAATGTCATCAATGCTGGCATATTGTTTAACGGTCAAAATTTCAATGACGGTATGTGCGGCCGACCAAGCAATCATACAGCCAATAATAAACAGAGCTAAATAGTGAAAGGCTTCAACGGCATAATGACCTAGACGATCAAATAAACGTTGTAAATTTTCGAGTTTATCTTTGGAGTTAGACATACAGGCTTATATTCTCAACAAGATCATTAGAATGTTATGCAAGTTTTATGCTGATTTCATTATAGCCATAAAAAAACTGCCTAAACCAAATGATTTAGGCAGTTTTTAAAACCGAACTAGAATTAAGCTTGGTTTGTAAAATAATCTTCGCTGAAGTTCATGATTAAGTCAGAACCTGCTTTGATCTTCGCAAGGCGTGAATCAAGTTCTGGCAAAATACGGTCAACAAAGTACTGTGCCAAAGCAAGTTTGTTTTGGTAGAAATCACCAGACTTGTCTTTTGCAGCAGCAGCAATCTTAGCAAACATATAAGCAAAGCTAAGTAGACCAACTGCGCTTAAGTAATCTACAGCCGTAGAATTCGGGAATTCGATGTTTTCAGCTGCTTGCTCAATAATGAACTGAGTAATTGCTTCGATTTCAGTTGCAGCATCTAAAGTCGCATCTTTAATGAAGTTTAAGTCAGTGTCTAATGCATTGGCAAAATCACGGATCTCAGTGATATATTCAGCGATGAAAGCACCACCACACTTAATCGTTTTACGACCAATTAAGTCCTGAGATTGAACGCCGTTTGTTCCTTCGTAAATTTGAGAAATACGAAGATCACGGATGCACTGTTCCATACCCCATTCACGAATATAACCGTGACCACCAAATACCATTTGCGCATCTAAAGTTGCTTGGAATGCAGTATCTGTGAGGTAAGCTTTTGCAATTGGTGTTAACAGCGCAACACGGTCATTGGCTTTCTTCACGGCTTCTGCATCAGTAGAAAATTTAGTGATATCAAGCTGTTGACCTACATATACTGCAAATGCACGAGATGCTTCATTATTTGCACGTACATTCAATAACATACGACGAACATCACCGTGAACTAAGATGCTATCCGCAGGTTTGCTTGGAGATTTAACACCAGAAGCACTACGACCTTGTAAACGATCAGTCGCATATTGAGCTGCATTTTGGTAAGCAAATTCAGAAGCACCAAGACCTTGGATACCCATTGATAAACGTTCATAGTTCATCATCACGAACATTGCTGCAAGACCTTCGTTTTCTTTACCAACGAGATAACCTTTTGCCGCATCAAAATTCATGACGCAAGTTGCAGATGCCTTGATCCCCATTTTATGTTCGATTGAACCAGGACCAACAGGGTTACGCTCACCTAAAGAACCATCTGCATTTACAATGTATTTCGGTACGATGAATAAAGAAATACCACGTGAACCCGCAGGTGCATCAGGTGTTTTTGCAAGAACTAAGTGAATGATGTTTTCAGCAAGGTCGTGATCACCACCTGTGATGAAAATCTTAGTACCTGTAATGTTATAAGTACCATCTTCGTTGCGTTCAGCTTTAGTTTTAATAATTCCTAAATCTGTACCTGCATGTGGTTCAGTTAAGCACATCGTACCTGACCATTCGCCAGAGTAGATTTTAGGTAAATAAGTTTCTTTTTGCTCTTGAGATGCATAGCTGTTTAATGCCATACCTGCACCCACAGAAAGAAGCGGGTAGAGCATGAATGATGGATTGGTTGCGAATAACATCTCATCAGAAAGAACAGTCAGCATTTTTGGCATGGCCTGACCGCCCCATTCCTCATCAGCACCTAAGCCAATCCAACCACCTTCAGCGTATTGACGGAATGCTTCTTTAAATCCTGCTGGTGTGAATACTTCACCGTTAACCCAACGTGCACCTTCTTCATCACCAGTACGGTTAAGTGGGTGAGTTACGTTTTGAGCAAATTTAGCCATTTCTTCTAAAATTGCTTCAGCAGTTGCAGCATCTACATGAGCAAGATTCTCATTAGACTGCCAAAATTGTTCTGCTTTAAATACATCATTTAAGATGAATTTCATGTCTGCTAAAGGTGCATTGTAAATTGGCATAATCGTTCCTTTTTACGCACAGGTCATGTGCAAAGTGATCAAATAAAACGAACAAATAAATTGAATAGTGTAAATTTAGCATTGATTAAACAAAAAAAGGACGGTCAAAACTGACCAGTCCTTTTTCTGTGATGAACGTTGCATCTAACTCTAATCTATGATTAGAACGCGAAGTGTTCCGCATCAAGTTCAAACAATGGCGCAACGCCAGTTGAAAGTACATCTACGTGTGAGCGAACACGTGGCAAGATCTTCTTGAAGTAGAAGCGAGCAGTCGTTACTTTTGCATTGTAGAAGTCAACTTCTGTTGAACCTTCAGCCAATTTCTCTTGAGCAACAAGTGCCATACGAGCCCATAGGAATGCAAGTGTTACATAACCAGAGAAGTATAAGTAGTCAACCGCAGCTGCACCAACTTCATCAGGGTTTTGCATTGCGCGCATACCGATTTGCATCGTGATGTCGCCCCATTCTTTGTTTGCAGCAGCCAATGGCGCAATAAATTCTTGCATTGCAGCATTGTCTTTATTTGCTTCAACAAATTTATGGATGATCTTGGTGAAATCTTTAAGCATTGCACCTTGAGTTTGCAATACTTTACGACCTAACAAGTCAAGTGCTTGGATTTCAGTTGTACCTTCGTATAAGCAAGCAATACGTGTATCACGTACGATTTGCTCCATACCGTGTTCAGAAATAAAGCCATGACCACCAAATACTTGAACACCGTGCTTCGCAGATTCTGAACCAGTTTCAGTTAAGAATGCTTTAGCAATTGGAGTTAACAAAGATAAGATGTTGTCAGCAAACTTACGCTCTTCTTCAGTTTCGCCTTTTTCAACGATATCTGCATACTGAGCCAATAAGTAAACAAGTGCACGACCACCTTCAGCAAATGCTTTTTGAGTTAAAAGCATATTACGAACAGCAGGGTGAACAATAATTGGATCTGCTTCTTTTTCAGGTGCTTTAGGACCTGAAAGTGAACGCATTGCTAAACGATCTTTCGCATATGCTAAAGCACCTTGGAAAGAACCTTCAGATGCAGCAAGACCTTGAACGGCTGTACCAATACGTGCAGTGTTCATGAATGTGAACATGCAGTTTAGGCCGCGGTTTTCTGGTCCGATCAAGTAACCTTTTGCTTTATCAAAGTTGATCACACAAGTTGCGTTACCATGGATACCCATTTTGTGTTCGATCGAACCACAACGTACAGCGTTGCGCTCGCCAACTGAACCGTCAGCATTTACAAGGAACTTAGGTACGATGAAGAGAGAAATACCTTTAGTGCCTTTAGGCGCACCTGGTAAACGTGCAAGAACGATATGGATGATGTTGTCAGCCATGTCATGTTCACCAGCTGAGATAAAGATTTTCTCGCCAGAAATTGCATAGCTACCATCATCATTTGGTTCTGCTTTAGTACGAATAATACCTAAGTCTGAACCAGCATGAGATTCTGTTAAGCACATTGTACCTGTCCAAACACCTGATACAAGGTTTGGCATATACGTCGCTTTTTGTTCATCAGAACCATGATGTTCAATTGTACGAACAGCACCATGAGAAAGACCTGGGTACATACCCCAAGACCAGTTTGCTGTACCAACCATCTCAGAAATTGTGATTCCTAGAGAGTTTGGTAATGCTTGACCGCCAAATTCTTCATCAGCAGAAAGAGAAGGGAAGCCAAGTTCGATATATTTTTGATAAGCTTCTTTAAAGCCTGTAGGCGTAGTAACCACACCATCATTCCAAGTACAACCTTCACGATCGCCTGATTGGTTGATAGGAGAAAGTTCATTCTCACAGAAATCAGCTGCTGCTTCTAAATATTGATCAACCAATTCGCGGCTTACGGTGCCTTGAAATGCAGGAAGTTTTGCGTAATGTGCTTCAGCATTTAATAATTCGTGCAATACGAACTGCATATCACGTAAGGGTGCTTTGTATTGTGGCATAGCATTTTCCTCAATACTGGTTAAACCAGAGTTATAATCTTAGTCAATAGTAAATATACCCAAAGGGTATCATTTTGTGTTGCTAATCGTGCAACAAGTTATAGTTCCGTACAAGCTTTAACAGGGCATTTCTTAGTGACTGTAAAGTCAAAGATAATGCTTAAATTATTTTAAAGCGTATTGATTGTAGGCAGTTTGCGTTGAATTCGCTCGTAATAATATGCAAAAAATCGTAAGCAGCTGTGTAATTAAAAATAATTGATTCTGCAAATAAATAAAAGGCGCTTGAAGCGCCTTGATAACGAAATAATATTATGTTCTTACATAGGTTTAACGTTTGAATTGTGATTTTTCAGGCGTAAAGCGAACGTCACAAGTACCTTCAATTACACGATTATTCCACTGAACATTCACACGCTCACCGATGCGTTTACCCTGACAGGCTTTCTCGATCTGTGCTCTCTGTAGTCGATGTTCTTCACGCATTTGTTCTCGTTGTTCTTCACGTTGTTCGCGTTTAGCTTGCCATTCTGCACGTTGTTCAGGGGTTGGCGGTTGACGTTGCATTTCGTGGCGGTGGCGGTCATGATTCATTCCTTGTTCTGAAGGTGTTACTTGGCAGGCAGCCAAACCTAAAACAGAACCAAGAAGAGTTGTCATTAATACAATTTTTGTCTTGTTCATTATTTTATCCTGCGTAGTCAGTTAAGATTCGATTGTTAAAGATTAGATAATAAAGATGAAGAAAGAATGGAGAGTTTTTTTGAACCATGTTGGTTACAATCCATAAATAGAACACTATTGAGATTTCGCTTTTGAATGTTCGTCGCATGCCTTTAGCCATACGTTTATTTTTAACGGTATTACTGACTACCTTATTGATTGCAACAATCAGTTTAGGGGTATTGCATTGGACCATGCAAAAGAACTTCGCACGTTATGTTGCTGATGTGGAAATGCAAAAATTAGATCGTTTGATTGCGAATCTAGGTAATGTTTATACGGTTTATCATGACTGGGGGAATGCTATTCAGGCGCAGATTTTACAAATTGAAGGGAACGCAGCACCTGATGATTATGATCGTTTGTCTCAGTGGTGGTTGCGCCGTCAGTATGATATTGCCTTACAACAACGTTATTTTAATGACCATACCTTATTAACGCTTTCACCCACTTTAGCTCAAAACAACACCGAAATAAAAAATCGTCAGATTTTTAATGATGAAGAATTAAAGATTCTTAAACAAAATTTACCCTCAGAATATCAACCCTTTGAAGGCTTACGTTTTCCGTTGAGTCCAAGCCAATTTCGATTAAAGAAAGATGCGAAAGATGACAAGCAAGAGACCAAATCGAGTCCATCATCTGAACACGTTAAAAAGCGTTTTGTATCAATTCCAGATCGTTTAGGTTTAAGTTCAAGACTGTCTTTATATGATGAAAAACACCAATTTATTGTGGGCGAACCTGCAACTGATCAAATAGCCTACCGTCCAATTCTGGTCGATCAAAAAGTTGTGGGTTATCTCGGCTTAAAACCAGTACTGGATCAAGATGATGCATCAAGTATCAATTTCTTTAGTAATCAAAAGCGTTATTTGCTTTTAGTTTATGCCTTAACCGTGCTTTCCAGTTTGGTGGCTGCATTATTGATGGCAGCTTATTTCAAAAAGCCAATTCAACGTTTGCTCAATGCGACGTTGGAGTTAACGCGTGGAAATTACCAACATCAAGTTGTGATTAAGCGAAATGATGAATTGGGAGATTTATCTAATCAACTGAATCATTTGGCTGATATTTTGCATCAACATGAGGAATCGCGCCGTCAATGGGTCGCAGATACTTCTCATGAATTAAAAACGCCTTTGGCTGTGTTACAAGCACAGATTGAAGCGATGCAGGATGGAATTCGTAAAGCAACACCCGAGCATCTTGATGCAATGATGCGTCAAGTGAGTAGTTTAAAGAAGCTAACACAAGATTTGGCTGATTTGGCACAGGCAGATGCGCAGCAGTTGAAATGCTATTTTGCTGAAGTCAATCCATGGGATGTAGTACTGCAAGAAGTTGAGAACTTTAAACCTACATTTGAACAAAAGCAGCTTGATGTTTCACTCTCAGGCGAAGGAATAAGCCTATCTTTAGATCGAGATCGTTTTAAACAGATCATTGTTAACTTGCTTGGCAATTGTGTACGTTACACAGAACAAGGTGGAAAAATACAGATTCATACTCAACAAAATGAGCATGAATGGATATTGTATGTGGATGATAGCCCATTTGGGCTAAGTGATGAGCAGTTGGCACGTTTAGGCGAGCGTTTTTATCGTGTGGATGATTCACGCACACGTAGCACTGGCGGAACAGGTTTAGGTTTGGCTTTGTCTTGTAAACTTGCACAGGCTTTAGATGGTTCACTTACTTTTAATCATTCACCTTTAGGTGGATTGCGTTGTGTACTGACTTTCCCAAAATTAATTAAATAACTTTTTGATCCTCTTTGCTTGAGGACGATGGATAGGATGAAAACCATGAAGCATATTATGTTGGTTGAAGATGAAGTTGAACTAGCACAGTTGGTTCGTGATTATTTAGAGGCGGCTGGTTTTGAAGTCAGTATGTTTCATGATGGTCAGGATGCTTATACCCAATTTCAACAACGTAAACCCAGTCTCATGATTTTAGACTTGATGGTTCCTCGTATGGATGGTTTAACCATTTGCCGTAAAGTACGTGAACAATCTGATTTACCTATTATTATGGTGACTGCGCGTACTGAAGAAATTGATCGTGTTTTAGGCTTAAATATGGGTGCAGATGACTATATCTGTAAACCATTTAGTCCTAAAGAGTTGGTTGCTCGTGTTCAAGCTGTTTTACGTCGTTTGGAGCGTAAGGCAGAACCTGATCAAAATGATTTATTTCGTATAGACAAAGCGCAGCAACGGATTTGGTATCAACAAAAAGCATTAACTTTAACACCTACCGAATTCCGTTTATTGGAATTATTCTTGGAGCATCTCGGTCAAGTCTATTCACGTGCGCAACTGCTCGATCATATTAACCCTGATAGTTTTGATGTCGCAGATCGTGTGATTGATAGCCATATTAAAAATCTTCGTCGTAAAATTACCGAAGCTGCCGAAACAGGTAATCGCCATGAATGGATTCAAGCGGTTTATGGCGTAGGTTATCGTTTTGAATATCCTGATGAGTAACTTTTTTTATATGTCCTATTTCATTCTTAGGCAAAGATGAGATGGGACAAGTACTAGATTGTCCACTTTCTACCAGTAAAACCTTTATGAAAATAAATTTCGTGATTATGGATTAAGTAAGATGAAGTATTATCATCTAAGTTTATAGATATTTTATTGGTGTTAATACACTCGTAGAAAGTATCAATTTCATGTTCAGAATGAAGTTTTTCTATTTTACCAAAAGTTAATATTTCTTGGATCGTATTTTGATAAATATTGATATTATCTTTTTCGATCCACCATAAAATTATTTCAGTAAAGTGGGTAAATGGTGATGCCCATAAATATAATTCTGCACCATATTCTTCTTGAACTGGAATCATAATGGACATGCTTTTTTCCTAGAGGTAGTAAAATGCTTAAATTAAGCATAAATAATATTTTAATATCAGTTTTGCCACAACATTCTCATGACTCCTCTTTGGGTCACACAGGCTATCATCTGCATTATTCTGCAAAATAATTATTTTTAATGATCTTGGGTGTGATGGTAGTTTAACCGTTTCGATAACGTCCACGCATAGTCATATTTATCAATTATTGTAAAGATCCAGGTAGTGAATCGTGTTGGTTATCGTTTTTGAATATGCTGATGAGTAAGTAGTTTTACTTTATCCTGTGGATAACCACAACATTATCCACAGAAATTGTGGATAATTTCTGATGAATTCTCAGCAAGGGCGATGTGCTTTATCAACCTATTTTAGATTAACAACATGTCTGAGCCGCGATAGCGGCACTAAGTACATCAAAATTATTCATCATTAAGACGAACAACTTACCATCACCTCAGGCACATCACTTGGTAAAGGTGCAGTATCTTGTTCAGATTCCAAATCAGGCTGTTTTTGATAAGGCTGATTGAGTAGCTTAAATAAACGATCAACTTCACTAAAATCACCACGTTCGGCTAGTTCAATCGCTTTTTGTGCCATGTGGTTGCGTAAAATATAATGAGGATTAGCGCCTTGCATAACTCGATCTAACTCATCCGTATCTTGAGTTTTGCGAATGTCCTGATATTGATGTAGAAAAGCATCAAACTGGCGTAGATCTAAGCAGTCATCACGGAGTGCTTTATATTCCTTGTTCTGTAAACGAATAAAACTTTGCGTATAGTCGAGTTGTTCCGTTTGTAAAATTCGTAAGAATGCAAAACTGCAATCTAAACTGTCTTTATGAAAATGGGGGAGTCCCGTCTTCTCGCAGAGTCCTTGACCATAGTGGTGTAAGAAGGTCGGCTCAAACTGCTCTAAACAAGTTGCTAAATCTTGTTTGAATTGTTCTTTATGCTCAGGCGTAGCTAAAGGAATTAGATTATTTAGCCATGTCCACAAATTCCAGTGTCCAATACTCGGTTGGTTTTGATAGGTATAGCGACCTTGGTAATCGGAGTGGTTATTAATCCAGTTTGGTCGAAAGCGTTCCATAAATCCATAAGGACCAAAATCTAAGGTTGAGCCTGTAATATTTAAATTATCGGTATTCATTACACCATGTGCAAAACCGACCAATTGCCATTTGGCGATCATGATTGCTGTACGTTCAATGACAGCTTTAGCGAAAGCCAGAACAGGGTTCTCTGCTTCTAGGCATTCCGGATAATGCCATTCGATACACTTTTGCGTAAATTCAGTTAAAAGTTCTGGTGCATATTGGTTGATCCATTCAAAATGCCCCAGTCGAATATGGCAATCAGAGGTACGTAATAATATCGCACCAAGTTCTAGAGTTTCACGTTGTACGCCTTGTGTAGATGTGGTGAAACCAACGGCATGGCTAGATGCTACGCCAAGAGCATTGAGTGCATGTCCAGCTAAGTATTCTCTAATAACTGAACGAAGCACGGCACGACCGTCACCCATACGGGAGTAGGGGGTAGAGCCAGCCCCTTTAAGGTGTAGATCAATGGTTTGTCCATGTTGATTTAGAATTTGTCCAATCAATAAACCACGCCCATCACCTAATTGACCTGCCCATTGACCAAATTGATGACCTGCATACACCATCGCCAATGGAGTGAATTCAGCAAAAGTTTTTTGTCCACTACAAATCTCGATCCAATTGGCTTTGTCTTCATCACTCCATTGCAACTCATCTGCCAAAGCCTCATTGAAATGACCTGCTTTTGCACCACGTAAAGGACTTGGTTGCTGTTGATGATAAAGCTTTGAATTGAGGGATGAATAGCGAGGATTGAAATGCATAGGTCAATATCATGGCAAGAAGCTGAATGATGACTATAACAAAGATAGGTCTAAAATAGTGAATTGTGGTTATGAACTGAGTCTTTAAATAGGCATAAAAAATGGCCTCTAAAGAGACCATTTTTATTGAGTATTTTTTATTCTGAGACTGGTGCTTTTTTGATATTACGCACTAAAGTTTCTAGACATTCACGATGATGTGCAAGGCGATGTTCAAGCAGTTGAAAATCGACTTTAAGCTTATGATCCATTTGATGGATTTTTTCAGCCATTGCTGCTTTTTTTGCTTGTAGCTCTTGCTCTTTTAACTTCGCCCAATCGTTTAGAGTCAATGTAAAAGCTTCATATTCTTGAGCAATACGTTGTTTCATCTGAGCAATATCAGTGTTCACATCGTGACCATAAATTGCGAGATCTTGTTCAGCATATTTAAACTTCATCGCAAGTTCTGCTTTTTGGATATTAAAGCTTGGGATACGACGTAAATTTTTCGCTAAACCTAGCTTAGCACTCGTCCAAATTAACCATTTTGTAGGGTCATATTGCCACCATTTAACACCATTACGGTAATCGTATTGGAAAATATGGTGATAGTTATGATAGCCCTCACCCCAAGTGAGAATCGCTAAGATAAAATTATCACGTGCGGTATTTTCGTCAGTATAAGGGCGTTTACCCCACATATGACATAAAGAGTTAATGAAGAAGGTGACATGATGGCTAAGGAACAAACGAACTAAACCACCTAAAAGTAATACACCCCAGATATCACCAACCAACCAACCGACAGGCAATAAAATACCTGCATGGACAGCAATAACTAAAGGAACATAATATTTATCTTGGAACATGACTAATTTGTCATTTAACAAATCAGGTGCGTTTTTATAATTTGGTTCGGCAGCAGGGTAGTTACGTAACATCCAACCCATATGTGCATACCAGAATCCATTATTAATCGAATAAGGATCTTGATCGATATCATCAACATGACGGTGATGAGTACGGTGACCTGAAGCCCAAAATAAGATACTATTTTGAACTGCAAAAGTACCCATAATCATAAGAATGATTTTTAAAGGTAGGGTTGCTTCATAAGCACGGTGTGCCCATAAGCGATGATAGCCAGCAGTGATACCTAAACTGCTTACACCTAGTAAGACAAACATGCTAATCCATGCGCCCATACTAAAGTCATGATAATAGGTATAAATTGGAATCGAAATGAGTGCAACAACTGGTAAAAATACCAATGCGAAAATTGCAATCCAATTAATGGGTGCTTTCTTGAGTGGGGCGGAAGTCATATCCGTCAGCGCTCCTAAAAACCTTGTTTACACAAGATATAAAAACCAAACGAGATAGCAAAACCAATCATGACGATATATTGCTATTTTATGCTCGATATTAGCATGCTCAGATTAGATAACACTAGTATTATTCTACAGTTGTACTGAAAGAACAGTAACAGAATTCGTTTGTTGAATTAATCAATAAATTAAAAGGCGAAATAAATCAATGTCAGAACAAATAAGCGTGAAAAATACAATTTATTCTTTGAATAAGTTTTTTCACAAAACTTTAATATTATCTTGTGCTTTGCTACTTACTGCATGCCAAAGTCAGCCGACACAGATCACTAAAAATAGCTTACATCCCAAACGTGTAAGTGAATTGCCTCCTTTGCAAGTTCGTAAAAGCAACGATGGCATTCAAGATGTGAATTGGCAAATTACCATGATTCAAAATAAACGTGCTTTATTCTTCAATCAATACCCAAGTTTTATGCTGAATTCAGTGACTAAAACCATTTCAGGTCATACGGGCTGCAATAATATTTATGGAAGTTATCAATATGATCTTAGTCAAAGGAAAATGAGTTTTGATGTGAGAGCGCAGCACTTTAGTTGTGATAAAGCATTAGCACAAGAAGCAGATCTGATGGATGCGATGCAGCGGATTGAACGTTTTCAAATTGAAGGGACGAATTTGTATTTATTAGATGCAAAAGGGCAGCGTTTAATTCAGGCGCAATCTAAAAAATAAAATTAGTTGTCGGAATAAATTCCATACTTTTATAAAGTTAGATGTTGCAACATGGTGCTCGGGAAATCAGTGATTAACCCTTGAATGCCCAATTGTTGTAGATGTTTGGCACGTTCAACGTCATTAACTGTCCAAACACTCACAGCAAGTTCAGCTTGCTGTGTAAACTGAATGATTTGATCGGTTGCCAGTTGATCTTTCCAACCAATTTGGTGGCACTCATATTGTTGAGCAAGCTCGATTGCGTATTCCCCAATTGGAATTTCAACCAACAGACCACGTTTAAAATGACTTTGATATTGTTGTAATGCCGCTAAAATTTTTACATCAAAACTCGTAATTGTGGCATTTTGTTCAAAGCCGACTAAATCTTGGTGTAATTGTAGAATTAAACGCTCAGCCGCTGCTTGATCTGTAACTGCTTTAATTTCAACTTCAATATGTTCAAAATCAGTTAAACAATCTATTACATGGGGCAGGCTAGGTGTGTATTCTTCAAATCCCCACGCCTGCCATTGATGGCGATGATCAAATTGCTGAGCTTCAGATAAATTACAGCTTTCAACATGATGTGATTTACCCGTGGTACGAACAAAATCATCATCATGAATCACAACCAATTGGTCATCTTTGAGTTGACGCACATCAAACTCAACTGCACGTACACCTAAATTATGTAGATAACGGAAGCCTCCTAAAGTATTTTCAGGAGCTTCACCACGTGCACCACGATGACCAATGATTCGCATTTTGATTTACCTTAAAATAATTATGCTTGATCAATACTATCATTAATGTTTTTTTGCCAAAGCACTTCACTACCGCCTTCTGCACGTTGCAAAGCACGTGAGGCAACAAATAACCAGTCGGATAAACGGTTCAAGAGTTGTAATGCAGTGGCTTGAATATTTTGATCACGATTGTGTACTGACATTAAAGCGCGTTCTGCGCGGCGGCATACAGCACGAGCTTGATGTGCATAACTACATGCTAGGCTACCCGAAGGCAAGATAAACTCTTTGAGCATTGGGAGAGATTCATTCATGTGATCGATTTCTTTTTCGAGAAATTCGATACAAATTGGTTGGAGTAAGTGGTAGTTGGGAATACAAACTTCGCCACCTAAATCAAATAACCAATGTTGAATCAAGCTTAAACTTTTATCCCAATCAGCTTTATTTTCAATTTGAGATGCGCTGATTTGTGCTCTTAATACGCCAATAGTGGCATTGAGTTCATCTACATCACCTAGCGCATTAATTCGTAAGTCATCTTTAGCGACACGTGAACCATCCCCAAGACCTGTTGTACCTGAGTCACCTGTACGTGTATAGATTTTACTTAAACGATGTCCCATGAAGCTGTCCTACAAATAAAAAGGGGATAATGTCGGTCAGAACATTACCCCGAAATTGGAGTTAAGAAAATATTTTTATTGTCTAGATTGCACGATTAATAACGAAGAGTGACACCCACAGAAGCTTGGCGACCACCGTTGATGAACCAATCTGTTGCAGATCGAGATACTTCGTGATACTGATTATCCCAAAGGTTTTGAATATTGGTAAAGACTTTTACATTTGGATTAATATTCCAAAAGGCATTGAAATCCATAGTCGCATAACCAGGTACTTGAATAGGATTTGCAGTATTTGCAGCATTTGATTTTGAACGAGCAATCGCTGAAATATTGATACCGTAGATAGAGTTCTCTAAACCAGTTGTTAAGGTAACAGTATTTTTCGGTCTGTAAGCTATTTCTAACCCAGTTTCTTTATTTTCAGTTTTTACATAGGCATATTGGGTTGAAATGAAGTAATCATCTTGTTGCCATTTTAAACCTAATTCACCACCTGAAAATTTGGCTTTGTTAATGTTAATGTTTTGAAAAACATCATCTTTCCAGTCATCTGTCGTACAACCTAAAAGGCATGTGGAAGATATTAAGTTTTTAACTTCATTTTGATAAAGTGAAATATTTGCAAGTAAATTTTGATTCAATTGATAGTCAGCACCAATCTCATAAGAGGTACTTTCCTCTGGCTTTAAATCAATATTTCCTCCCCATTGTGAGTACATTTCATTCAGTGTTGGTGCACGGAATGCACTTCCAATATTCGCATATACACTTACGTTCGGTAGGAAATGATAACGAATCGCTGCTTGCCCAACGGTATGATCGCCAAAGCGCTCATTGTCTTCTAAACGTACACCGAACTGCGTATCAAATTGTTCATTTTTGAATTGATGTTGCAGGTAATAGCCCATGCTATTAACACTTTGATCACCTTTTAAAATTGTATTGGTTTGATAATTTGCATCCGTATATGTTGCACCAACTAAGATATTTTGATTTGGGGTGAATTTCCATTTTAGGTTCAAATCACCTTCATTATTTTCAGTGTCGTAGCGCGAGCCATAAGAAGGTACATTTTGCTTATCTTGCGCATTTGCATAACGTGCATTTACGATTAAATCAGGCAAAATATTGTATGCAAGCTTTGCATTAATGACACGATTCTCAAATTGGCGTTGTGCTGTATTGCTAATATAGTTATTAGTGAAAATACTGGTTCCCTTATTTTCACTAATTGAAGCAGAAGCATCTATTGTATTTTCTTGATAAAAACCGACTTTGGCGTGATAGCCCTTTTGGTCATAACTGGCTTTTTCATTTTTAGGTTGGCTTTCTAGAATGCGTGTGCCATCACTTTCTAAGCGTTGACCACTGACTTGTGCATAAAAACCTTGATCAGTCACTAAATTGGCATTGGCGATCGTTTTATAAGTATTATTTTCCCCATAAATGCCTGTTAAATCTGTCCCTGTTTTTTCAGGTTTTTTTGAAATTAATTGAACAACACCGCCAATCGCATCACTGCCATATTGTACAGATGCAGGTCCTTTTAAGATTTCAACTTGTTGAACATCAGTTGTATCTAAAAATGCAGGATAGAGTGGGGCAAGTTCATTTTGACTATTTAAACGAGCACCATCTTTAAGAACTAAAGTATGAACTGATTTTGCACCGCGAAGTGAAATCTCAGAAATTTGTCCTAAGCCACCGCTTTGTTTTATATATACCGATGGATCACGTTGAATTAAATCAGAGATATTTAATAAAGGATTTTGCTCAATCGTCTTTTGATCAATGACTGTAAGGCGTGCAGGAACATTCTTTAACTTTTCTTCAGAACGAGATGCCGTCACAACGATCGTATCTAGCGTCGCAGTTTTATCGATTGATTGATCTTGAGCAAAAGTAGTTGAAGAAAACCCCATCGCAATAGCGATAGCACCAACTAAACGTGTCGGTTGAAAAATAGTAGACATGATGTCGCTCCAGACATTCACCCATCGTGAATGTTAAAGTGGAAATAAACAACAAGCAGGTCTCCGGACTTCACTATATCATCACAATGACGATGCTATTAATCATCTTCCCACATCATTCTGATGCAGTGATTTGGCGTTTAGCTGAGATTAATAATTCGGTGTTACCGTTGCGAGGGCAGTGTTGGACTTACACCAACTTCCCTATAAGCAAAAGAATTTGCTTTAGACTTGTTGCGAGATGATGCGAAGTATAGAGTGTTAACGTTTTTTAAACAATTGCATTTGGAAATGAACTTTGACCAAAGTATGTCAAATTGCTTTACAATGTGAGAGTAGTAAATAGTCATCTCAAATTGGACATCAAATGCGCCAAACCCAACGCCGAACACGTGCCAAAATTTGTGGAATCACGCGGACTCAAGATATTGATGCTGTTGTGCAAGCAGGAGCAGATGCTATTGGTTTTGTATTCTTTCCCCCAAGCCCACGTCATGTCAGTATTGAACAAGCGCAAATCTTGGCAAGCTCAGTACCCGCTTATGTTCAGTTGGTCGGTTTATTTGTAAATGCAAGCGCAGAAGAAATCCAAACAGTGCTTGATTCAGTTCCGTTGGATGTATTACAACTACATGGTGATGAAACACCTGAACAATGCCAACAAATTGCGTTGCATTGCAAACGCCGTTGGTACAAAGCCATTCAGGTTAAACCTGATTTAGATATTTTGACCGAAATTCAACGCTATCAAGCTGTGGGAGCCAGTGCGGTTCTACTTGATGCGTGGCATCCTGATTTAAAAGGTGGAACAGGCCACTGTTTCGATTGGAATAAATTTCCAAAACTTAATATTCCACTAATTTTGGCAGGGGGATTAACCCCTGAAAATGTGAGTGACGCTATTGATACTACAGCAGCTTTTGCTGTGGATGTCAGCGGAGGCGTAGAGTCCGCTAAAGGTATAAAAGACCAACAACTCATTGAAAAATTTATGCAAGGAGTCCAACGTGGATCAGCAAAACCTTAGTCAACAAAATCAGGCGATTGACTACACCCAGTTTCCAGATGCTCAGGGGCATTTTGGTATTCATGGTGGGCGTTTTGTGTCAGAAACGCTTATGGCTGCACTTGAAGACTTAGAAAGTCTTTATGGTCGTATGAAAAATGATGCTCAGTTTTTAGCAGAGTTTGACCGTGATCTTGCGTTCTATGTTGGTCGTCCAAGTCCACTTTATCATGCTGAACGATGGTCTCAGCACCTCGGCGGTGCGCAAATTTACCTGAAACGTGAAGACTTGAATCATACAGGTTCACATAAGGTCAACAACACGATTGGTCAGGCTTTATTGGCAAAACTGTCGGGTAAAAAACGTATCATTGCAGAAACAGGTGCAGGTCAGCACGGTGTGGCGACGGCTACCATTGCAGCACGTTTGGGTATGGAATGTGTGGTGTACATGGGTGCTGAAGACGTAAAACGTCAAGCGATGAATGTATATCGTATGCGTTTGCTTGGAGCGACTGTAGTTCCTGTGCAAAGTGGTTCAAAAACATTAAAAGATGCTATGAACGAAGCAATGCGTGATTGGGTCACCAATGTTGATACGACTTATTATGTCATTGGTACGGTTGCAGGCCCACATCCATATCCACAACTCGTTCGTGATTTCCAATCAATTATTGGTCGTGAAGCACGTCAACAGATCCAAGCACAAGCAGGGCGTTTACCTGATGCCTTGGTTGCTTGCGTTGGCGGAGGTTCAAATGCAATGGGCTTGTTCTATCCATTCTTGAATGACCAAGATGTGAAAATGTACGGTGTTGAAGCCGCAGGCTACGGTATTGAAACAGGTAAACACTCAGCGCCATTGAATGCAGGCCATGTGGGTGTATTACATGGTAACCGTACTTATCTCATGTCGGATGAGCAAGGTCAAATCATTGAAACACATAGTATTTCAGCAGGTTTGGACTATCCAGGTGTTGGTCCAGAGCATAGTTTCTTAAAAGATATGCATCGTGTTGAATATGTTCCAATTAAAGATGATGAAGCCTTACAAGGTTTCCGTGATTTAACTCAGATTGAAGGCATCATTCCTGCGCTTGAAAGTTCACATGCGATGGCTTATGTCACTAAACTTGCCCCAACGATGTCGAAAGACCAAATCATTATTGCAACCGTTTCAGGTCGTGGTGATAAAGACTTAATGACTGTTGCAAAAATTGATGGTATTCCGATGGTCGACTTATAATATCGAATATTTGTATGATAGTATTATTATGAATAGTGTACCTAAACAACATTGATATTTATTATGTTGTTACAGGTTGTACATGGATGTATAACACGACAATAATCATACAGGATTACGGAGGATGAAATACTCCTTACCCATATATATAAGTAAAGCTTTTCTTGTCATTTTGGATTGGGATTTAGTTAAAAAATCCCAATCTATATTACTTTATGCTAGTTTTACTGCTGTGGTCATCTATTTTATGCAAATAAAATATATGTATCATCCTTTAGCAAATACTGAGTTATTAACTAAATTTCTGTGGTTGTATCCTAGTATATTTGTTTTAAATGCATTTTTAATTCTGTTTGGCTTTTTTATTAAAAATAAGCCAAATACCCATATTTATTATGTATTATTTTTATCTGTTTATTACCCATTTTCATTGTTAGGCTTGCCGATTGGTGTTGGTTTGCTCAATATTCTTAATGGAATTATTTTTATGGGGATTGCCTTTACGGCATTATTGTTATTTCCTCGTTTTGTTGTCTATTTCGGTCTAATTTCTTACGTCATTGTATATTATCTTTTAGCAGGACTAACGGTTGCTGGGTATTTGGATTATGCAATTGCGTATAAACCTTATACCTTGATGCATAAAGATGTACAAAATGCTCAGATCATTTATTCCATGTTTTATACAACATTATATGCAGCATTTACGATTACTTTATTTGATATTAGTGTAGAGCGTTGGCGCAGATATAATTCAAAAATACAAAAGCTAAGCTGTACCGATGAGTTGACAAGTTTGCTTAATCGTCGTGGGGTGAATCAAATTATTGATTTACAGATGCAACAGGCACAAATTACCCATCGAGAAACATCATTGATTATGGTGGATATTGATAATTTTAAAAATATTAATGATCAATATGGACATCATCAAGGAGATTTGGTTTTAAAACATGTCGCAAATATACTGCGAAAAAATTTACGAGCCAGTGATGTGATTGGACGTTATGGTGGTGAGGAATTTGTCATTTTATTACCATTTACCTCTATTGAAAATGCAGTGTTGGTGGCAGAGGTATGTCGTAAAGCATTAGAGCAAACCGCAGTTGAAGTGAAAGAAAATGAAATGCTTTATATCAAGGCGTGTTTTGGGGTAAGTAGTACAGCTTTTAGTGGGTTTGATTATACAGGCTTGTTTGAGCAAGCAGATAAGGCGTTGTACGAGGCGAAACACAATGGTAAAAATCAGGTCAGAACGGCATTTACGTTATAATTGAGTTGGGGAAATCTTGTGAAATTGATACAGAAAAATGGTCAGCCTCGTTATGGGCGTTTTGATCAGATACCTTCACAGATCAATTTGGACGACTATATTTATAAAACGCCTTATGGCCAAGTACTAAAAGGTTGGCGCAAGCAGCTTAAATATAAAAAATTTAAATTCTGTGGTTTACAACATGAGCATTACAGCATTGGTATTGCGATTGTCGATCTATCATGGGCAGGGCATGGCTTTTTCTATATTTATGATCATCTTTCTAAAAAAGTAATCGAATGGAATGCGATTCAGCCATTAGCTTTGAAAACCCAACTCGATGAACAACCTTTATTTAGTCAAAGCTATTTTAAAAAATCTGCGTATCAATTTGATATGCAACACGCCAATGGTGTGCGTTATATCCAAGTGACCAAACATGGCGAAGTACAACTGAAAGCACGTATTTTTTGTGCAGGTACTGATGCTTTAAGTTTATGTAGCCCAACTGGGATCAATGGCTGGACGTATACACAAAAACAAACCACTTTGGCAGTAGAAGGCTTTTTTATTAGCCCTGATCAACAGCAGATCGAATTTAATGCGCATAGTCTCGCTGCACTCGATGATACCTGTGGTTTTTTACGACCTGAAACGGCTTGGTTTTGGTTATCTTGTCAGTTCCGTGATGCAAATGATCGCCGTATTGGCTTGAATCTCGCATCAGGTGTCAATGAAAGTTTTGGTAATGAAAATGCGTTGTGGGTCGATGGTCGTTTATATCCACTCACTGATATTTTATTTGAGCAACAAAATGAAAATTGTTGGTCAATTCGTTCTTTAGATGAGCGATTAAATTTGCTGGTTGAAACTGGGTGGTGTCGTTTTGAGAATATTAACCTACGCCTGATTGGTAGCCAGTTTAATCAATGGCAAGCGAAAGTCAGCGGTACGATTGAACATGAAAATGTTGAATTGGTGTTATTAGATAATGAATATGGATTACTAGAACAGCACTATGCGAAGTGGTGATGAAAAATATGAGTCTGTTTAATATTTTATATCTAGGTGGATTGGATAAAAGATATAAAATCAGGTAGTTGGTATCCTACAGTATAGTAGATAGGGATGGAGGATATAATGAAATATGTAGTATTTTTGATCACTATTTTACTAACTGGCTGTATGGATTCTTTGGAATATGTGCAGTTGGAAAATAAATCTAATTATAATATATATATCCATGAGGATGATGGTGCTTTTATTAAAGTAGCTCCAAATTCTAAATTAGACGTAAAACTAAATGATCTATTTACTGATAAGATAAAAGGAGATGGGTTTATGATCTCTATTGTTGATAAGGAGGTGGAATATAATTATTATTTTCATTTAAATAATAAGGAGTTCAGGAATAAATACATTAAAGCTGGTTTTTTTAATAAAGATAGGTATTTTTTTAGGTATAAAATGAACAAGTTATATCTTTTTTCACCAAAAGAGCAAACGTATAAGCAAGTGCAATTGTAGGTGAGTTAAATATTAACCATGAGGAATATACCTCGTTGCGCTCTTGTAGGGCGTAATGTCAAACTGGTTGATGATATGATTTTAAATGAGATTTGTTTAATTTGCTCAAGCCTATTTGGTACTCCATCGTGAAGAAAATAGAGTAAGGTTTTTTTAGTTAATTGGGTTGGGTCTTTAAGATATTTTTTATCAATCAGATGCTAACCATAAGGGTATTATTCCGCAACATTCCACTGCATAGCAGATCAATCGCAGTGGAACGTCTCAGAAGATTTTTATTTAAAGCGTATCAAAGCCCTGCTTGCCAGAATGCTTCACCTGCAGCAATAGGATCATTGGTCTTGGCTAAAGTATCAACCCAAACATCATATTGGCGAATAACAGGATGCTGATTGGGATGAAAATCTGTTTTAAACCAGTCACTATATTGAGATCTTTTTGCAGTCAAAATACCGTTACGACCGAAGAACCACGGCAAACCTTTACGTGCCATATCAAAGCGTTGTCTTAAATTAAAACCATCAGTTTTTAGCATTACATCTGTACGATACAAAGTAAAACCAAACATCATGACGGTGGTGAAGAGCAGTGCAAAACGTCGAGTTGCTTCAGGTACATCACCGACTTGCTTCATCACATCAAAAGCAACATCACGATGTTCCATTTCTTCAATCGCATGCCAGGCGAATAGCGCACGAACAAATGGATCTGCCTCAGCTAAAGTTTCCTTTTTACTATAAAAAGTATCTGCCATTAACGCAGTTAAATGCTCTGCGGCTGCGGTCATGGCAATGTTGTATTGAGCTGAACGGTTTTTTAATTCAAATCTAAAAATCTTTTTCAAACGTGCAGTGAATTGATCTACAGGCATGCCTTGCTCTTTCATGATCTGATTCATTTTGTCATGTGCAATACCATGCTGCGCTTCCTGACGGATAAAATCAGCCACACGTTCTTGCAAGTCAGGATCATTAATTTTGTCACGGAATAAACGCACACATTCAATAAAATAGCGTTCGCCATCAGGGAAGGTTAGGCTTAATGCATCAAACATACGAGTACGAAATGGATCACCACCAAACCAAAAACGTGGCGCCTGATCTAAATGGAAATCTAGTTTTGTTCTAACAACTGGCTCAACTTGATAGGAAACGTGTGCATTCATTTTTTGCTATTCCTTGTCTTTTCTTCATGAACTCAGTATGGAAAAAGTCCGATGAAATGTTTTGACAGTTACAGCCAAGTTTTATACAAATAACGACAGATCAGGATGAGATCGGCATATGTCAGTTAAAATTATTATTGGATACCTACGATTATTTAATCGTGTTTTACAACAAGAACAAATTGATTTGTCTAAAGTTGTTGCGCCTGAGCTTTGGCAAGCTTTTCATACTTGCTTGGAAAATCCAGATGAGCATGATTTTGATGTCGAACGTTATGCGTTGCTTTTGCAATCGGCACAAGCTTATTTCCCTCGACCGATTACATTAGTATTGGCTGAACATGCCAATTTGCAAGATTTGGGTTTAATGGGATATTTGGCTTCAACCAGTTTAGATCTGCAACAAGCGTTACAGCTTTTACAACGTTATTATTCTTTGGTTTTTAAACAGACCAATTTAGAACAACTGAATGTTCAGCAGTTTTCTGATTATATTCAAATTGTTTGGGGAGCATCCTATAGTGATTATCGGGAAATGTATGAGCTAAATCTGGCGCTGATCTTTAAAATTGCGCAGTCAATTGTGCAAGATGCCCTCGTTCCGCCACAGATGATTCAATTTGGTTACGCACCACATACAGCTTTATATCACTTTGAAAAATTTTATGGTTGTCCGATCCAAATTCAAGCTGGACAATATGCAATTCGCTTTTCAAATCAAATTTTAAAAGCAAAAAGTATCGCGGCAGACCAACAATTAAACTATGTACTCTCGACTCAGGCTCAGCAATCACTGAATAGCATTACTTCTTTTGAGATTCAGCAACAACAGTTCCGTCAAAAAATACAAACGCATATTGAACAAGGACTTTTACAGCAAGAAGAACTACTGCTCAGTTATGTTGCTAAGCGTTTGCATTGTTCAGAACGAACATTACAACGCCAACTCAAAACCTATCAGCTTAATTTTCAGGATATTTTAGATCAGTACCGTTTGGAACAAAGTAAATTGTATTTGCAACAAGGGAAATCATTCTCTGAAATTGCTGAACGCTTGAATTATGCAGATCAAAGTGCGTTTGGGCGGGCGTTTAAGCGTTGGACAGGAATTACACCCAAGCAGTTTTTGAAATCTCTTTAACTTTAAAGCAAGCTAAAGAGATTTATGGATTGTTTTTAGCGTGTTTTTAAACGTGGATAATTAAAAACAATTGCAAGGATTGCGCACACTGCGAGAATCCAGCAATAGTAGATATTGCCAATTAGTTCAACAGGCGAAAGTTTGGCAATTGAACAAGCAAGCAGTAATTGAGCACCGTAGGGAATAATCCCTTGAATTACGCAAGAAAAAATATCAAGTAAAGCTGCACTTCGCTTAGGGTCAACACCATATTCTTTCGCTACTTCACGTGCCATATCTCCTGATAAAATAATCGCAACGGTATTATTGGCGACAAATAAATTTGAGAATATGACCAGAAAACTAATGCCTAATTCACCTGCACGCTGTTTGCCAAATTTGAATAGACGCGTAATCGTATAAATACGTTGAATAAGCCATTGCAAACCGCCTTCTTTTTGCATCAGGGTAGACAAACCACCTAGCAACATGGAAAGTAATGCCACCTCAAACATGCCAACAAAGCCATCATAAATTGAGTTATTGAGTTTTAATAAATCAAATTCAGGTTTGTCAATAAGACCAATCACACCTGACAAAATAACACCAATCATTAATACAGCAAGTACATGTAAGCGTGTAAAGGCAAGAAAAAAAACAGCTAAATAAGGCAAAATAAGCAATAAATCATAAGGTTTTGATGGAATTGACTCTGTTTGGTGACTCATCATTACATAAAGCATCAATGTAATGATTGCAGCAGGAAAGGCAATCCACACATTCACCCTAAATTTATCTCGAAGTTCAACATTTTGGCTACGTGTGGCAGCGATTGTTGTATCCGAAATCATAGATAAATTATCACCAAACATAGCGCCTCCCACCACTGCACCTATGGCATAGAGAGGTGCTATCTCTGTTGCTTGGGAAAAACCGAATGCAATTGGTGCACAAGCTGCGATGGTGCCCATAGACGTTCCCATTGCTGTTGCAATGAATGCCGCAATAATGAATAACATGGGTAACACAAATTCAGGCGAAATCAGCGAAAGTCCCAACTGTACTGTCGCATCGACGCTGCCTATGGCACTGGAGACACTTGCAAAAGCACCTGCCAACATAAATACCATAAACATTAAAATCAAATTTGGATGACTAGCGCCTTGCAGGAATTCTTCAATCGCCGTATTTAGTTTCTGTTTATAAAGTAGTAATGCAAGAATAACAGCTGGAATCGCGGCAATAGGTGCTTTGACTTGATAGAATGCAAATTCTGTCCCGATCATTGAATGATAGAGACCACTCCCGAGAAAGATGATCAAAAATACCAATAGTGGTAGCAAAGCAAGGGCATTGCTTTGTACTTTTTCCTGAGTGTGGGCAGACATAAAAATAAAAAGAAAACTTAAAAATTGCGGGTAGTATAAAGGAGCTGAGCTCATTTCTAAAATCAGCCTCAATGAAGCTAAAATTAGGAAGCTTTGATCATTGAGAAAAAGCTGAAAATATAGATAAATGTAGCAGGGCAGTTGTAAGTAGCAACATTCACTGTTGCAATCACGTCAAACTCTGTTCAATGAACAAAAAATAGCGTTACAATGCAGTGTTCTTGTATGACTACAAACAACTCCTCAATTTATATAAATCAAGGAAAGCATAATCCTATGTCACGTCTTGCCACTCGTTTTGAACAGCTTAAATCTCAGCACCGTAAAGCGCTTGTTTCTTATGTTATGGCAGGAGATCCGCATCCACAAGTCACAGTTCCACTGCTTCATCAAATGGTTGAAGCAGGCGTTGATGTGGTTGAGTTGGGTTTACCATTCTCAGACCCAATGGCGGACGGTCCAGTGATTGCCCTAGCTGCTGAACGTGCTTTAGCAGGTGGAACGAGCACACTCGATGCTTTGAATATGGTGAAAGAATTTCGCGAAAAAGATCAAACGACACCCGTTGTTTTAATGGGGTATTTAAACCCTGTTGAAGTGATTGGTTATGAAAAGTTTGTTGCTTATGCGAAAGATTGTGGTGTTGATGGTGTACTTTTGGTGGACTTACCGCCTGAAGAATCAAAGCAATTTGGTGATGTCTTAAAACAAAATGAGATGGATCAAATTTTCTTACTCGCACCAACATCAACAGATCAACGTATTCAGCATGTTGTAAATCAAGCCAGTGGCTTTGTTTACTATGTGTCGTTAAAAGGTGTGACAGGTGCAGCAACACTAGATACCTCTGAAGCAGCAGCTCGTATTGCGAAAATTAAGAGCATGACCAACGTTCCTGTTGGGGTTGGTTTTGGGATTAGTGATGCAGCTTCTGCAAAAGCAATGGGTCAAGTTGCTGATGCCGTAATCGTAGGAAGTGCTTTCGTTAAATCTTTTGCGACATTGCCAGCAGACGAAGCTGTGCAACAGACGGTGAATAAAGTGAAGGAGCTTCGAGCCGCGCTCGATGAGTTAGTATGAGTCAAGAGTTAACAGCAGGGAAGGTCCTGAACCCATCAATGCCTTGGACAGAGCGTCAAGTACCTGGTATTCAAGTTGCGAATGAACAACAAACATTCAAAGCAACATTTACGGAACCAACCATTGAATGTCCTGAATGTCATGCCTTAGTGACACGTACGGCAATGTCATTTAATGCCTATGTATGCCCACAATGCGATGAGCATTTGCGTATGCGCGCGCGCGATCGTTTGAATTGGTTCTTTGATCAAGTCAATGCAGAGTTAGGTCAAGAATTTAGCGCCAAAGATCCATTGAAGTTTGTGGATAGCAGACCTTATCCAGAGCGTATGCGTGAAGCACAAGATAAAACAGGTGAAACTGAAGCGTTAGTTGTAATGCAAGGTTCATTAAAAGGTTTGGACTTGGTGGCTTGTGCATTTGAGTTCGATTTTATGGGTGGTTCAATGGGGACCGTTGTTGGTGATCGTTTTATCCAAGCGGCAGAACGAGCAATTCAACTACATCAACCGTTAATTTGTTTTGCTGCTTCAGGCGGCGCTCGTATGCAAGAAGGCATGTTGTCTTTAATGCAAATGGCGCGTACCTCTGCTGCGATTCAAAAAATGAAAGAAGCTCGTGTTCCATACCTCGTTGTATTGACTCATCCCGTCTATGGAGGTGTAACAGCTTCATTAGCGATGTTAGGTGATGTACATATTGCTGAACCGAAAGCGATGATTGGTTTTGCAGGTAAACGCGTCATTGAACAGACAGTTCGCGAGAAGTTGGAAGAACCGTTTCAACGTGCAGAATATTTGCTTGATCATGGTGTGGTCGATCAAATTGTTCATCGTCATGCATTACGTGATACTGTATATCGACTCGTAGCTAAACTGATGAATTTACCTTGAAACTGGACGCACCACATTCTACAGATACATTAACAACATGGCTCGATTATTGGGGCCATGTTCATGTTACAGGCATTGATTTAGGTTTGGAGCGCGTAATTCCCGTTGCTGAAAAGTTGGGAGTTATGCAACCTCAAGCAAAAGTTTTTACTGTGGCAGGAACGAATGGTAAAGGCTCAACAACAACGACACTCGCTGCAATTTTAAATGCACAAGGTTATAAAGTCGGGTTGTATCAATCACCGCATATTTATCGTTTTAATGAGCGCGTAAAACTTGCTGGGATTGAAGTTGATGATCAAAGCTTAGTTGATGCATTTGTATTGGTTGACCAAGCTCGTCGAGAATGTGGTTTATCATTGTCCTTTTTTGAAGCAACCACTTTGGCTGCTTTTCTTATTTTTAAACTAAAACAATGTGATGTCTGGGTACTTGAGGTTGGCTTAGGCGGTCGTCTGGATGTCGTGAATGTGATTGATCCTGATATTGCCGTGATTACCAATATTGGTTTAGATCATGTCGATTGGTTAGGTGACACGATAGAAAAAATCGCCTTTGAGAAAGCAGGGATTATTCGTCCGAATATTCCAGTGGTATTTGCTGGTCAACAACAATTACCTCAGGCGATTCAGGATAAAGTAGCTGAAACTCAAGCAAATCTATATGCGTTGAATCGAGATTATTTTTATCAACTCAATGATGACGGTCAAACATGGTCATTTGCATCGTCAGGTACAACGCTAAAATTGCCAATTGGTCAGCTTGCTTTAGACAATATTTCTACAGCTGTGGCTGCTGTTTTAGTGAGTGGCTTAGAGATTTCTCAAGCATCGATTGCAGCGGGTATCCAGCAGGCGCGTTTGCAAGGCCGTTTTGAAATACGACAAATTCAAGATAAAACCGTTATTTTTGATGCTGGACATAATCCACATGGCGTCGAATTTTTATTGAATCAGTTGCGAAAATTCTTAAAATACAATAAACAGTACACAGATGTTGTCGCAGTATTTTCAATGCTGGCAGATAAAGATATCTCGTCTGTCACCGATTTACTAAAAACAACAGTAAAAGATTGGTTTATTGCTAGTTTAAATGTACCTAGAGCAGCGCCATTGCATCAACTACAGGATGCATTACAAGGTCAACAGGTATATGAGTACGGTAATATCCAGCAAGCCTTTGAAGATGTGCTGAAGCAAAGTAATAACAATCAGCTGATTTTAGTCTGTGGATCGTTTCATACCTTAGAAGCGGTTTGGGAGTATTTAGAACAATGTCAATGAATAACAAACAACGCTGGATGGGAGGCGTTGTTCTATTGGGTGGAGGTGTTTTATTGGCAGCATTACTCCTTAAAGGTAATGACGAAATAGGGCATGACAAAACACAAATGGCAATTCCACACCCAATTCCTAAAACAGAACCTAAAACTCAAACAGCTCAATCGACCCAAGAAGGTGAAATGGTTTCATTACAACCATTAGCCGTAGATGTTGAGACAGAAAAAAGATTGCTTGAAGAACAACGTCGTTCTCGTGAGAAAGCCGTTGCTGAACAAGAAGCACGTGCAGCTGATTTTCTAAAAATGCAACAAGAAGCTGAAGCTGCTGCTGCGCGTAAAGCAGCAGAAGAATATGCTGCGATTAATGCACGTCGTCTAGCTGAACAAGAAAGTTCTGATAACATTCCTCCAGAACTTGGTGAAGATGATAAAGCTAAGACACAACGAGCGACTGAAGAAAAAAATAAATTAGATGAAAAGAAAAAAGTAGAACAGCAAAAAGCAGATCAGCAGAAAAGTGATACGGATAAAAAGTTAGCGGAAGACAAGCGCAAGGCTGAAGCCGAAAAAAAGTTGGCAGAAGAGAAGCGTAAGGCAGAAGCTGAAAAAAAGGCTGAGGAAGATAAACGTAAAGCTGACGCTGATAAAAAAGCGTTAGAAGAAAAGCGTAAGGCTGAGGCTGATAAGAAAGTTGCCGAAGATAAACGGAAAGCCGAAGCTGAGAAAAAAGCAGCTGAAGAGAAGCGTAAAACTGAAGCTGAGAAAAAAACAGCTGACGAGAAAAAGCGTAAAGCTGACGCTGAGAAAAAAGCCGAAGCTGAAAAGGCTCGTGATCTCATGGAAAATGGAGATAAAAAATGGATGGTACAAGTGGCATTGGCTGCCAACCAAGCTAATGCAGATGCAGTTGTATCTAAATTACGTGCCAAAGGCTATAAGGTTACAACAAGCCCGACTTCAAAAGGAATTCGTATCATGGTTGGGCCATCGAAGGACCGAGATGTTGCAGATGCCGCACGTAAAAAAATTACCTCTGATGAAAGTTTAAATATGAAATCAGCGTGGGTGATTGATTGGGTTCCACTGGATCAGCGATAACAAAAGCTGAGCGACGAGATCAAAGCTGGCAAACGTCTAGTTTTGACCTCATTACAAGTGTTCTATTTCTGCGGGCAGTGAGTACAATATGAGTAGCGGCTTTAAGATATTAGAACACTTTATATTTTCAGAGGATTCGAGTGTTAGTGCACTTTCTGGTGCGGCTTGTGTGGGAGATGATCTCTACTTGGTTGGAGATGATGTGGGTTACTTACTCAAAACTAATCAAAAAAATAATATCAATCGTGCGACTATTTTTGAAATAATTCCATTATTTGAACAGCCTAAACATACGACACTAACGGTATTTAGTAAAAAAACTAAACCAGACTTTGAAGCGCTTAGCTGTATTCGCTTTGATGGACAACTTCAATTATTAGTAATGGGTTCAGGTTCTACAGAAAATCGAAAAAAAGCATTATTGTATAATCCAGCTGATCATCAGGTTCATGTTCTACTTGATACCTCGGATTATGATTTCTTAGAACATTGTTTGGCGTTGACTGGTGGCGCTGAGCTCAATATAGAAGCAGTTTGTTCAGATCAAAACAATTTATACATTTTTCAACGTGGCAATATTAATCGTTTTCATGGTGTTTTAGTCTTTGATTTAATAAAACTTCAAAATGGAAAATCATTAGAAAGAGCGCTGAAAAATTCATTCAATCTGACATTACCAGAGCTTGAAGGGGCAGCAAGTGGTATTTCTGAGGCTTATTTTCTGGTGGAGAAAAATCTAATTATCGCCACCGCTGCGGTTGAGCAAACATTAAATACTTATGATGATGGCACGGTGCTGGGCAGTTTTATTTTAATTTTCTCACCAGAGGGAAAAATTTTATTTACACATCTGATTCAGGATTCGAAAGGACAAACTCTTGCTATTAAAGTAGAAGGAATTACATGGCTAGAGTCGACATCTGATGGTGAGGTATTTTTATTGGTCACGGATAGCGATGGTGGTGATTCTGAGGTTTTTAAAATATTACTTAGCAACTCTGTTTTTGCCAATTCTTCAGGTTAGTTCGTATTTCTTAACTTACCATTCAACTTATAAAATTAGGTTTTTTTAAAGCCCAATAAAAAATGCATAAAACCCAAAAATTAAAGAAACAAATCTTACACGTCCAACATTTATCTCTCTAAAAATTGATTTTAATCTAAAGCTCATCTCGCAAACTAAATAGCTGCTGGATTCGAAAGTTGTTGTTGAATCCATTTTACATTTTCAGGGGTGAAAAGATGGTCAATATTTTTCCAAATGATATGATAGCCGTATCCCCCTTGTTTCATTTCTTTAACCGCATCTTCAATTGCCCAATGCTCAAAAATAATTCGATACATCGCAATGGTTGCACCAGTTCGATCTGAGCCATGATAGCAATGCACTAAGATTTTCTGGTTTTGTTGTTTAGCAGTTTGAATAACATGCATTGCTTCTAACAAGTCTTTACGATTGATTGCCCAAGTATTGATTGGAATGTGTACCAGATTAAAAGGTTGATCTTTTAAAACTTTGGCATCTTCATTTCTAGCTCTCAAATTGATAATCGTATTAATTTGATGAGTTTCAAGGCTTGGGATCAAATCAATACTCGGCTGCTCGCTACGGAAAACATCTGAACTAATTTGATAAAAATTATGGGTGTTAGAAATAAGAGTTCCCCAATTTTGAGGACGTTGGTCTTTTTCTAAACTTGAGTGTTGCATACACCCTGAAACATTAAGCGTTGATAAAAGAACAACGGTGATAAGCACTTTTTTCATATTATTGATAACGATCAAATTCAACAGGATCATGTGCACAAATTAACTCAATACTTGGTTCGTGTTGAGCAAGATATTGTAACTGTTTAAGGTTATGTAACCTTTGTCGATTATCTTCTGCCAATAAACGTTCAGTAAGATCTAAGGCTCTCAATTTGTTTTTTGGATTGAGTTCTAAATGGGTGTAATACGCATCACCACAGAATAAAATCCAGCCTTCAGCTTTTTTAATTGCAATACCACAATGTCCAGCAGTATGACCAATCAATGGAATCATCAATATTTCATCTTGGAAAAAAGGAAGACCTTGAACCCTTTTTAAATTAAACCAAGCTTCACCATTTGTATGTTCAGCAAAATTCCAATGACGATGTTGTTTAAATTGTTCAGTTTTATAACGAAGTTTACCTTTGGCTGTTAATGTCTGTGTTGCATTAAACTCAGAAGCTAAAATATGCACGGTTGCATTAGGAAAATCTGAGATGCCACCCGCATGATCAAAATCAAGATGTGTGACAAAGATATGTTGCACATCTTCAGGGCGTAAGCCTAATTTTTGAATTTGTTCGATAGCAGTTAATTTGAGATTGGGCACAATCGAACCAAATTGAGTCAGTAATGAACCTAGACGTTGTTCAGTGTGCAAGTAGTCCTGTGTACCTAAGCCTGTATCAATTAAAACCAGACCTCGATCAGTTTCAATAAGTAGGCAATGACAAACTAGATGTGCTTTCCAGCCTTTTTGTCCAAATAGGGGAGCACAGACGGGACAAAAGCTTCCACAATGGAGATGATGGATGTTATAAATCATCGTGATTGTTATTCTATTTTGAAGAGAATTATTTTTATAACGTATCGATTAAAAAATACCAACAAATTTTTATTTTGCGATTTAAAAAGCCTATCAAATCGATAGGCAATGAAGTTTATTATTCAGATTCAATAGTTTTTTACTGTTCGACTTATGTTCGTAAAAAGTATTGTTTGTTTCATGTAGGACGCACTTCGTTTGTCTTGCACTGCGCTTGAAGCCTTTCGTCGGCTTCAATCTTTTAACTCACAGCATAGCTGTTTCGACTTGCTTTCGTAACGAGCGTTGCTCGTTTGATCCTCACTCAGGTTGTGGTGTTAAACGTAGATAGGGTTTCACTGCGGTATAGCCTTGAGGAAAGCGTTGTTTAATTTCCTCTTCATCTTTCAACGACGGTACAATGACGACATCTTCACCATGTTGCCAATTTGCAGGTGTTGCGACTTTATGTTTATCCGTTAGCTGTAATGAATCCACCACTCGCAATACTTCATTAAAGTTACGACCTGTTGAAGCTGGATAAGTAATAATCAAGCGGACTTTTTTATTGGGATCAATAATGACCAGTGAGCGAACAGTTAAGGTCTCACTCGCATTTGGGTGGATAAAACCATATAGTTCTGAAACTTTACGATCTTTATCCGCAATAATTGGAAAGTTGACCGTAGTATTTTGTGTTTCATTAATATCTTGAATCCAGCTTTTATGGGATTCAACATCGTCGACTGAAAGTGCAATTGCTTTGACGCCACGCTTTGTAAATTCATCTTTCAGTTTAGCGGTAAAGCCAAGCTCAGTGGTACAAACTGGGGTGAAATCCGCTGGATGTGAGAATAAAATGCCCCAGCCGTCGCCTAAAAATTGATAAAAATCAATATGACCGTCGCTAGAGTCTTGTTGGAAATTCGGGGCGATATCACCTAAACGTAATGTCATTTAATTAGTCCTCAATACATTATTGATGTTTTATGTGTGTATTTAATATGCAGGAATCACTTTATAAATAAAATTATTGTTTTTTCATTTTGTTATGAGAATTTAAGATAATTGAATGTAGCGAAGCTAAAAAATTGATCATAAATTCACACGCAAAGCGATGTAAGTTAAATCCAAATTTGCTACATTAACGCTCTTTAGTTGTGTGATGTCAGAATCGCCTCGCAGTTTTTTTACCTGTTTGGATGCAAAGCCCTTGTAGTTCTTATTTCTGACTCCATAATAACAGCTAAGAAAAAATTACTTATTTAAACAAACAGGATTAGAGAGTTTATTCATGTTGGCAAGTCTGATCGGAGGTATCTTCGGTACAAAAAATGAGCGTGAGCTCAAACGCATGCGTAAAATTGTTGAACAAATTAATGCGCTTGAACCGACGATATCTGCTCTTAGCGATGCAGACCTCTCTGCAAAAACTCCAGAATTCAGACAGCGTTTTAGTAACGGTGAAAGTTTAGATAAATTGATGCCTGAAGCCTTTGCAGTCTGCCGTGAAGCAGCAAAACGGGTTATGGGTATGCGTCACTATGATGTGCAATTGATTGGTGGTATTACCTTACATGAAGGTAAAATTGCTGAGATGCGTACAGGTGAAGGTAAAACCCTCATGGGTACTTTGGCTTGCTATCTCAACGCATTGAGTGGTCAAGGTGTTCATGTGATTACGGTGAATGATTACTTGGCACAACGTGATGCTGAGCTGAATCGCCCGTTATTTGAATTTTTAGGTCTGAGCATTGGCGTGATTTATTCAATGCAAATGCCAGCCGAAAAAGCTGAAGCTTATTTCGCCGATATTACTTACGGTACCAATAACGAATTTGGTTTTGATTATCTACGTGACAACATGGTTTTTTCTCTACAAGAGAAAAAACAACGTGGCTTAAGCTATGCAATCATCGATGAAGTTGACTCAATCCTGATTGATGAAGCACGTACACCACTCATCATTTCTGGACAAAGTGAAGATTCATCTCATTTGTATCAGTTGATTAATAGTATTCCGCCAACATTACGCCCACAGAAAGAAGAAAAAGTGGCTGATGGTGGACATTTCTGGGTAGATGAGAAACAACGTTCAGTTGAAATGACTGAAGTGGGTTACGAGACTGTTGAACAAGAATTAATTCGTATGGGATTGTTGGCTGAGGGTGAAAGTCTTTATTCAGCGACCAATTTGAATTTGGTTCACCATGTTACTGCTGCAATTCGTGCGCATTACTTATATCAAAAAAACGTACATTATATTATTGGCGTAAATCCACAGACTCAAAAAGAAGAAGTCATTATTGTGGATGAAAGTACTGGTCGTACTATGCCAGGTCGTCGTTGGTCTGAAGGTTTGCACCAAGCAGTTGAAGCCAAAGAGAACATGGAAATTCAACCAGAAAACCAAACTTTGGCAACCACGACTTTCCAAAATTATTTCCGACTTTATAAAAAGCTTTCAGGTATGACGGGTACAGCAGATACTGAAGCCGCGGAAATGAAAGAAATTTATGGTTTGGATGTGGTATTAATTCCAACGCATCGTCCAATGGTACGCCAAGATCATAACGATTTAATTTATTTAAATCGTAATGGTAAATACAATGCCATTATTGAAGAGATCAGTAATATTCGTCAAAAAGGTGTTGCGCCTATTTTGATTGGTACCGCAACGATTGAAGCGAGTGAAATATTATCTTCAAAACTGCTACAAGCAGGGATTCATCATGAAGTTTTGAACGCAAAACAACATGAGCGTGAAGCCGATATTATTGCGCAAGCCGGTAGCCCAAATGCGGTCACGATTGCAACCAACATGGCGGGTCGTGGTACGGATATTTTGCTCGGTGGTAACTGGAAAGCAAAGCTTGCCAAAATTGAAAATCCGACCCCTGAAGACGAAGCTCGTTTACAAGCACAATGGGAAAAAGATCACGAAGATGTCTTAAGTTCTGGTGGTTTACATATCATCGGTTCTGAACGTCATGAATCTCGTCGTATTGATAACCAGCTCCGTGGTCGTGCAGGTCGTCAAGGTGACCCAGGTGTATCACGCTTCTATTTATCACTTGAAGATGATTTGATGCGTATCTTTGCGGGTGATCGTGTCGTTGCGATGATGCGTGCAATGGGCTTGCAAGAAAATGAAGCCATTGAGCACAAAATGGTGAGTCGTTCGATTGAAAATGCGCAGCGCAAAGTTGAAGCACGTAACTTTGATATTCGTAAAAATCTATTGAAGTACGATGATGTAAATAATGAACAGCGTAAGATTATTTATACTCAACGTGATGAAGTATTGGCTGAAAGCACTTTACAAGACTATATCGAAGAAATGCATCATGAAGTGATGAAAGGGGTAATTGCTAACTTTATTCCACCTGAATCAATTCATGACCAATGGGATATTCAAGGTCTAGAAAATGCACTACGTACAGATCTAGGTATTGAGCTTCCTGTTCAGCAATGGCTTGATCAAGATCGTCGTTTAGACGAGGAAGGCTTGGTCGCACGTATTTCTGATGAAGTAATTGCACGTTATCGTCAACGCCGTGAGCAAATGGGTGATGAGTCAGCTGCAATGCTTGAACGTCACTTTATGTTGAACTCACTTGATCGTCATTGGAAAGATCATTTAGCAGCGATGGATTATCTACGTCAAGGCATCCATTTACGTGGTTATGCTCAGAAAAATCCTGAGCAAGAGTATAAGAAAGAAGCGTTTAATTTGTTCGTGAATATGCTGGGTATTATTAAATCAGATGTTGTAACTGATCTATCCCGCGTTCACGTACCGACAGCAGAAGAGTTAGCTGAATTAGAAGCTCAACAACAACGTCAAGCTGAATCTATGCGTCTTTCTTTTGAACATGATGATGTAGATGGTTTAACAGGTGAAGTGACGATTTCTGAAGAGAGTGGTAGCTTATCTGGAAATGCAGTATTTCCTGTACCAGAAAGCCGTAATGCGCCATGCCCGTGTGGTTCAGGTTTAAAATATAAACAATGCCACGGTAAGATCTAAATTTTTACCTTAGTTTATATTTAAGTAAAAAGCAGAGCATTCGCTCTGCTTTTTTTACGAGAAGTAACTTGTGTCTAGAGCAACTTTGTAGTTTTATTATGAGAATTATCCTCCTTAATTGGATTCGCATTAAAAGCGGGAAGACAATGAAAAAGCCATTACAATTTTTAATTTTAGCGAGTGCTGCATTATCTGGCGTTGCACTTGCAGATAACGTACCTCAAACGACTACGGTCGATAAAGTGCTTGCAGCAAAAGGAACGACTACTGCTGAGGCGCAGGTTAAACGTGAAGTTACTACTGTGATTAGTCCACGTACAGGTATTCGTTATACTCTAGGTGATACAGGTAATCGTCCAATCGTGTTACAAACTGCGGCAATTGCACCTGCAAATTCTGCCAATATTAATCGTATCGTTGCATCTAATCCTGCTTTATCAGCAAGAAGCCAAGAGAAAGCAAAAGTTGCTTTAATCGGTGAAGCGGCAGTGCAAACGGCGAGTGCTCAGCCACCCAAATAAATATTTAATGTCAAAAAAAGAGATGCTCAGCATCTCTTTTTTTATAATCAGTTTTTATAAAAAGCTAGGTAAAAGTATTAGACCAATAATAATGCCGAATAATAACCATTTAGACACATAGTACAAACGACGATTACGTTGTTTTAATTCACGACCATAGGCGTGTACAGCATAGCCATATTTGAAGATACGGTTAATGAAACCAGTTTTATCTTGATCATCATTGGGTGAACTTGCAGCAGACATCACGTTTCGTCCGAACCAATGATTTACTTTCTGTGCCCAACCCCATTTCATTGGACGTTCAATATCACAGAATAAGATAATACGTGTTTCATCTGTTTGATTATGTGCCCAATGGACATAAGTTTCATCAAAAACAGTTGCTTCACCATCTCTCCAAGAATAACGCTCTTGATCGACTTCAATGAAACAGTCATCGCTGTTCGGTGTGACTAAACCTAAGTGGTAGCGAACAGAACCCGCATAAGGGTCACGATGTTTACCAAGATAACTACCAGATGGTAGTTCAGTAAACATGGCTGCTTTTACAGAAGGAATACTTTCCAACAGCGCGACTGTTTTAGGGCAGAGTTGGTGTGCTGATGGGTGGCTATCCTGATACCATTTCAGATAAAAGCGTTTCCAACCGCGTTTAAAAAAAGTATTAAAACCAGCATCATTATTTTTTTCAGAAGCTTTAATTTGATTTTGAAGTTGGATAGCTTCTTCTCGAATCACCTGCCAGTTATCTTGTAATGGTTTCAGTTCTGGGAACTGCGCCACATCAAAGAACGGTTGGTTTGGCAGTTTAGAGAAACCAGTCATAAACATGTTAACTGGGGCTAGGAATGTAGAATGGTCGAATAATTGTCGAGATGCTTTTAATCGTTCCTTGCCGCGATAATAAGTGTATAGGAAGCTGACTAAAAATACGGCAACGATAATCACTGCGTACATAAATACAGTCGTCTAAAAAATAGGAGGGAGGTATTTTAGCACAAAAAATATTTTGCAGAATGTTGTTGTTAGACCAAGTGTAAAAGGCTTGAAATTGCCCGATAAATGGTTTTCGGATGATTAATTAAATAAATCATCCGAGAATAAGAGATGCGATTAAATTTGGTTATTTACATCATCATTTTTGGTTTCACGAATCAGTAAAAATGCGATTAAAGATAATACAGAAGCTAAGCTTAGATATAAACCGACAGCCCCTAAACCATAATTTTCTGCAAGTTGAGTCGCGATATAAGGTGCAAATGAAGCACCAAAAATTCCAGCTAGATTAAAGGTTAATGCTGAACCTGTATAACGTACTGATGTTGGAAAAATCTCTGAAAGCACTGTTCCAATTGGTCCATAGGTCAACCCCATGATTGAAAGTCCAATACACAAGAATAAAAACACCAATATTGGACTACCAGAACCAAGCAATGGAGCGAAGCATAAGCCAAACAGTGCTGATAATACGCAGACAGCGATGGATGTGGTTTTACGTCCAAACTTCTCTGCTAAGATCGCTGAGACAGGAATAAAGGCTGCAAAACACAAAGTTGCGGCTAGTTGAAGTTGTAAAAATTCCCCACGCGCATAGCCTAACTTAGTCGTACCCCAGTTTAATGCAAATACAGTGGTCAAATAGAACACTACAAATGTACAAATTGCGGCAATTGTACCCAACACAAGCATAGGAAAATGTTTGGTCATCACTTCATTAAAAGGTATATTCACCTCTTTTTGTTTATTTAATACCTTTTGAAATGCTGGCGTTTCATGTAATTTCAAACGGATATATAGCCCAACAAGTACTAATATTGCACTTGCAATAAAGGGAATACGCCATCCCCAAGTCATAAAATCTTGCTCGGACATAAAGGCGTTCAGTAATAGAAATGAACCTGTGGCAAGGATAAAGCCAATTGGTGCTCCCAATTGTGGAAACATCCCATACCAAGCACGTTTGCCTTCAGGGGCATTCTCAGTAGCGAGTAGAACAGCACCGCTCCATTCACCGCCTAAGCCTAAACCTTGTCCTAAACGGCATAAGGCAAGAAGTAAGGGGGCTGCAAGACCGATTTGTGCATAGGTCGGCAAAAGACCAATACAAACCGTTGAGATTCCCATGGTAAGCAATGCCGCAACGAGCGTTGCTTTACGCCCAATTCGATCCCCTAAATGTCCGAAAATGGCTGCACCAATTGGACGAGCGATAAAAGCAATTGCAAAAGTTGCGAGTGATTTGAGTACTGCGGCACCATCACTACTTTCAGGGAAGAAGAGATGTGGAAAAATCAATACAGCTGCGGTTGCGTAGATATAAAAGTCGAAAAACTCAATCGTAGTACCAACGAGGCTGGCAAATAATACCCGTACTTTTGAGTTGCTAGCCACTGCTGTAGTGACTGTCGTAGTACTTGACGACATACATAACCTTAATTTTATTTATTCAAGATGCAGAGCGATCATGACCTTGAAAAGCCCTTTTGAATGCGGGGTTTACTTAACAAACTGGATGTAATGTAGAGCTTTATAGTACATAACAATAGATCGCCAAAAAGTGTAAACCTGCCCCTAATAGCACAAAAACATGCCAAATTGCGTGGGTATATCTTACCTTTTTTAACGCATAAAACAATGTGCCAACGGTATAGGCGAGTCCACCTGCAATTAACAGTTGAATTGCTTCTTTTGAAAGGTAGCGTTGCATATCATCCATGACCAAAACTGCCAACCATCCCATCACAAGATAAGCGGCTAATGAAACTTTTTGAAAGCGATGAATAAAAACTAACTTAAATAGCGTGCCAATCAGTGCAATTACCCATAAAGCAATCAGTAAATAATGGGCTTTAGCTGTTGGAATCGCGATACTCAGAAAGGGGGTATATGTACCTGCGATGAGATAATAAATCGCAGTATGGTCCAGTTTTTTATACCAATAGCGTTTACGCTCATCTTGAGCAAAATGATAAATCATTGAGCTACTCAGTAATAAGACTAAGCTAAAACCATATACCCATAAACTGCACCATTGTGCTAAAGGCAGATGTTGACCTTTAATAATGAGTAAGATAGAAGCAATCAGTGCTAATACAGCTCCAATACCATGACTATAAGCATTAATTCGTTCTTCTTTCGGGTCATAGCTCAACAGGGTATTTAGGGTCATCAGATTTATTGTTTGCATAAAAATACAACTGTATCGTAATGCAATTTCCCTTTTAAAGTAAGACGCTTTAAAATTTAGTTTCTATTTGTCAGGTTTTCATTATGTTTGCGCCGAAATTTTCTTTTGAACAAGAACAGCAGTTTTTCTTGGATATCCAGCAATCTATTGAAAATAAAAGCTTTGATCGGCTGATACTCAGTCAATACAAAGGTGAGTTGGCAGAATTAGAAAAAATAACTTTTCGTATGATTGAATTACAAGGACAGGCAACACTGTCTTGTTTATATCATCACACCACTCAGGATGTGACTAAAAATTACACTCTAACTGATGGTGTAGAAAAGATTGCTGAGTTACTGAATCTATCTAAACAAGCCAATTTATTCACTTTGAATCAAGATATTCAATTAAAGAAAAATAAAAAGAAAGCGATGTTAAATCATCAAAAAAAGCAAACATCAGTACTTAAAGTTGAACAACAACAG
The DNA here is from genome assembly GCF_001005525.1 of Acinetobacter sp. AG1. Taxonomy (NCBI): domain Bacteria; kingdom Pseudomonadati; phylum Pseudomonadota; class Gammaproteobacteria; order Moraxellales; family Moraxellaceae; genus Acinetobacter; species Acinetobacter sp. AG1. Next base: position 164,752 of record NZ_LBMZ01000124.1, read on the forward strand.
CACAATCGTGAAAAGCAACGCTATGTACAGCAGCAAAATCCTTTTTTAAGACATTTGGGCATTACTGATGAAAAAGGCCAGATTGTTCCAAGTATGGCGCGTAAGTGGAAGCAGATTAATAAATTTATTGAAATTTTTTCTAATGCCTATGAACAGATTGATGCATCTCAACAAGAATTAAATATTGTCGATTTTGGTTCAGGCAAAGGCTATTTAACTTTTGCATTGTATGATTATTTACAGTCGCAACAAAAAACACCATTGATCACAGGAGTGGAATTGCGTTCCAACTTAGTTGAGTTTTGTCAGAATGTAGCTGATCAGGTAGGTTTCAATCATCTTGATTTCTTTGAAGGTGATGTACGTAGTTATCAGCCTGAAAAACTAGATGTGATGATTGCGTTACATGCTTGTGATATTGCCACTGACTTTGCTATTCATACGGGTATTCGTCTGAATGCTTCAATGATTATGTGTGCCCCATGTTGTCATAAAGAACTTCGTCCACAATTACATAGTCCAGAAGTATTGCAGCCAATGCTGCAATTTGGTATTCATGCGGGGCAACAGGCTGAAATGTTGACGGATACTTTACGTGCTTTATTACTTAAAGCATATGGTTATGAAACCAAAGTATTCGAGTTTGTTGCCTTAGAACATACCAGTAAAAATAAAATGATTTTGGCGACGAAACGTAAAGCATTTCAACAGCCTGATCCAAAAGTCATGCAACAAATCCAAGCCTTAAAAACGATGTATGGTATTGAAAAACAGAGCCTAGAATTATTATTACAAAACCAAATGCCGATTGAAAATATTGGTTGTAAGTGTTGATCAGGTTTGAATGCCATATGTATAGAATCAAACAAGGATGTTGGGAGCAATTACAGCAAGATGCTAAATTGATCCGAACGCAGGTTTTTATTTGTGAACAAGGCATCACCGAAGCAGATGAGTGGGATGATCAAGATGTGATTTCTCAGCATTTTGTGATCTATGATCAAGACCAGCCAATCGCGACTGCACGTTTACTCGAAAATAACAGTGTAGGGCGGGTTGCTGTACTAAAAGCCTATCGGGGGCAAGGTCTTGGACAAATGATTATGTTAGAAATTATTGGTTATGCTCAAAAGCAACGTCGATCAGTACTGACATTATCCTCTCAAGTCCATGCGATCTCATTCTATGAAAAGCTAGGTTTTACTGTACAAGGTAATTCATATGATGAGTGCGGAATTCCGCACATTGAAATGACGATGAGTCTAAACACTTTATAGATAAAAATCGTGTTGAGAGGGCTTACTCAACGGATCGTGATCAAGATGATGTAAGCTCATATTTTGATGCTACTTTTGTTGGTTATGCTCAATAACTTCTGATGCAGCAGAAACATGTTCATGTTGAGCAAGTTCTTTCTCTTGTTGGGCTTTACGTTGTGCACCAGGCATGTAATCAGGTTCTTGAGACATTGCTAAATAAAAAAAGCTGAGAAATATGGTACTTAATACACCCACAATAATGACAAACTTCCATCCTAATACCGTTTCTTCATTTGAGTTTTTTTGTGGTGATGGTTGATTGCTCATAATAAATTCCAAAAATTAAAATTTTAAGGTTGCAGCATTAATCAATAAAATTAATAAAACCTTAAATATTATATGGTTTTAAAATTACTTTGGGGAATTTATTTATATTTTGTATTGGATTCAATGCGTAAGAGTCTGCAAAAGTCAGTTGAAAAAATCGCATTGTAGATATTAAAAATAGAAAAAAGCATAAATGATTGAATAATTGGGGATAGAAATAACCGAATTATTCAATCATGATTCATTCAAGATTTGGTCGTGCAGACTCAGAGGTTCTTCCAATCCTCAATCGCTTTTAACCCTGTTTCTATGCCAACATCGTAGCTATAGCGAATTTTTGCTTTGTTTTTAGAAAGTCGACCTGCCATGTTTTTTAAATCAGGGGGGCAAACTTCAAGAATTTGTTGTTTTGACGCTGAGCGAACAAATTGCACCGAATCATTGTAACGTTGAGTTCTGTTGAGCAGGCTTTGTGCAAAACCACGTTTTTGTTTAAACACATATTTAGCGAGCAACTGATCACCTTTGCTGCTAGCTTTATAATAATTCTTTGGTCGTGTTCGTAATACCATAAGTTTCGAAACATCATGTTGCTGAGCAGCCCAATGTATTGGGAGGGCATCCGCAACACCACCATCAAAGTAGGGTTCACCAAATACGTCAACTGCTTGACGTGTGAGTACGGGGATAGAACTAGATGCTCTTAATCCATCTAAAATATTGTCTTTAGATGCTCTGATATAAGTGGCTTCACCTGAAATCGCATGGGTGAGCACCATATAAAATTCAGGGTGATTTTCAAATAGATGTGTCTGATTTAAAGGATATTCTTTTTCAACTACATCCCACATCCATTTTAAATCTAATAAATCACCGCCTTTAAAGAAGCGACCGTAATGGATAAATTCAGAGCGAAGGGAATGATCTAAATAGATTTGTAGAGTGCGACCTTGCTGAGCAGCTAAGTAATTTGCGACATTGGTTGAACCAGAAGAAACACCAACACAAAGGTCAAAAGGATTAAATTGTTGCTGTAAAAATGCATCTAAAACACCGCTGGTAAATGCGCCGCGCATTCCACCACCTTCAACAACCAGTGCCTGACGATTTTGGTGAAGCATTGAAAATCTCGAATAACATGATAAATCCCTGTTTAACACGGATTCATCATGATCGACAATAATATTTTAGTGATGATGTTCATGCTCAGCATGCATTGTTTCGGTTGTCATCGATGACTCTGACATTTCAGATTGAGCTGCTGCTTTCTTCTGATTCATTGGCATATAATCTGGTTCGTTGTTCATCGCCAAGTAAAAAATCACCATAAAAAGAAAACTTAAAATACAGGTGATAATGAGTGCTTTCCAACCCCAAGGAGAGGTTTCTGGACAGAGTTTTTCAGACATAGGATTTTTCCTAAAGAGAGAAAATAAATAGCCTTATAACATAAAAGTATAATCCACTCCGTATGCAGATGTTAATAAGCAAATCAAAAATCGACTTTTGTCCAATATGGATTACAGAATTGGATTGTTAAAATAGCCATAGTATTCAATACAATGAACACAGATTCTTTCAAGGTAGATAAGAAGCTGAGTCTTTTTTTAAGGGCAATTATCTATTTTGAAGATCATAACAATATTGATGAAAAACAAAATTTGATGGAGAAAAGAATGATTTTGGATTCAACGGATACGGATGTTTTTGCAGCTGTTACGCAGTTTTATGTGCGTTTAAGACGGGTAACGGGTCGTGTGGTTGATGTGCTTTATATGGTGGAAAATCAAGAATATGCACAGCATCTCATTGATTATGCTAAAACAATAGATGATACAGAGTTGCAAAGCCATGTGAATCATCTCACACGATCTTTTAATATTGTGAAAGCGCCAGTTGTAGTAGACCAACCTGAGCAAGTCGTAGAACGACCTGTGCCTCAAAGAGTTTGGTTCTTAGGTTAAACCTTAATTTTTAAAGGTCTAAAATAAATATTCCTCCCCCTTTGATCAAAGAGGGAGGACATACAAACAGCTTAGTTTAGAAGCGTCATACTATTTAAATACTTCACCTGATTCAGCATGTTTTCTAAGTAATGCGGGTGCTATAAAGCGTTCCCCGTATTTAGCAGCTAATTCTTCTGAACGCTGTAGAGATTGCTTAACGCCGTTTTGATTGAGGAACTGAATCGCTCCACCTGTCCACGGTGCGAAACCGATTCCGAAAATCGAGCCGACATTGGCATCAATGACTGATTCCAGAACGCCTTCCTCATAGCAGCGTAAAGTATCGAGTGCTTGAACAAACAAGAAACGATCAATCATATCTTGTTCAGAAATATCATTGGCTTTTGTCCAACGGCTGAGCCCATCCCACAAATGTTTTTTGCCATTTTCTGGATATTCATAGAAGCCTGCACCCGCTGCTTTACCTTTACGATTCAGCTCGTGAATCATGGTGTAAACCACTTCATCTACAGGTGTTTTTGCTAATTCCTTACCTTCGGCTTGTAGAGCTTTGCGCGTTTCGCTTGCAACATGCTCAGTGAGAGTCAAAGAAACCTCATCCTGAATCGCAAGAGGCCCCACAGGCATACCGGCCTTGAGTGCTGCCATTTCGATTTTCGCTGGATGCACGCCCTCAGCAAGAAGACGCATACCTTCTTGAATGAACGTACCAAACACACGGCTGGTGAAGAAACCACGGCTGTCATTCACCACGATTGGCGTTTTCGCAATTTGTTGTACAAAGTCATAGGCTTTAGCTAATGTTTCAGCTGAAGTTTCTTTACCTTTGATGATTTCTACCAATTGCATTTTGTCGACTGGGCTAAAGAAATGTAAGCCAATAAAGTTTTTAGCATCTTTACTTGCTGTTGCTAGACCTGTGATCGGTAAGGTAGACGTGTTCGATGCAAAGATTCCACCTTCAGCTAAATACTGTTCAGCTTCTTGGGTCACCTTGGCTTTGAGTTCTTGATTTTCAAATACGGCTTCAATAATTAAATCACAGCCTTGTAAATCAGCTGCATCAGCGGTTGCAGTAATCAGTGCTAACACTTGATCACGTTTTTCAGCTGTCATACGACCCTGTGAAACACGTTTATCAAGTAGCTTTTGCGAGTAAGCTTTGCCTTTCTCAGCATTTTCTACAGATACGTCTTTGAGTACGACAGCAATGCCTTTGATTGCGGTTGAGTAGGCAATCCCTGCACCCATCATGCCTGCACCTAAAACACCGACTTTCTTCGCTTGCCATTTAGCAACTTCAGCAGGACGACTCGCACCTGATTTAATTGCATTTAGACCATGCCAGAATGTACCGATCATGTTCTTCGAAACTTGACCGACAGTCAGTTGTGTAAAGTAACGTGATTCAATACGAAGCGCGGTATCTACATCAACTTGAGCACCTTCAACCGCAGCCGCCATGATTGCTTCAGGGGCAGGGTAGCAACCTTTTGTTTTGTCACGTAGCATTGCAGGAGCAATCGCAAGCACTTGTGCAACCGCAGGAGTGCTTGGACTGCCACCCGGGATTTTGTAGCCTTTCACATCAAATGGTTGCTGTGATTTTGGATTAGCTTTGACCCAAGCAATTGCTTTTTCTAACAGCTCTTGTTCATTCTCAGCCGTGTCATGTACCAAGCCGAGAGATTTTGCTTTATCGACACCAAATTGCTTACCTTCCATGAGGAACGGGAATGCATTTTGTAAGCCGAGCAGACGCACCATACGCACGATACCACCGCCACCAGGAAGTAGACCTAAAGTTACTTCTGGTAAACCAAATTTAGTTTTTGGATCATTGATGGCAATACGATAATGACAACCTAAAGCGATTTCCCAGCCACCGCCAAGCGCTGTACCATTTAATGCGGCAACAACAGGTACACCTAAAGTTTCGATTGTACGTAAGTCACCTTTGAGTTTTTCAATCATCTTGAAAAATTCAGTGGCATGTTCAGGTTGTACCTGAATCAGCTCATCTAAGTCACCACCAGCAAAGAAGGTTTTCTTAGCTGAACGGAAAATAATACCTTTCAGATCAGTTTCAGCTTTAAGTTTTTGACTGACTTCATCTAAAGCATCACGGAACTCTGCATTCATGGTATTTGCAGATTGACCCGATGAGTCCAGTGTAAGAATTACAATATTGTCAGCGTTTTTTTCGTATTTAATAGCGCTCATGTTGCTCTCCTTACACCAACTCGATAATGGTAGCGATACCCATACCACCACCGACACATAATGTTGCTAGACCGCGTTTTTTACCTTGACGCTCTAATTCATCTAGCAAAGTTCCTAGAATCATGGCACCAGTTGCACCCAATGGATGTCCCATCGCAATCGCACCACCGTTGACGTTGACTTTCTCAGCAGGAACTTTCAGTTCTGTAATAAAACGCATCACTACAGCTGCAAAAGCTTCATTCACTTCAAATAAATCAATATCGTCGATGCTTAAGCCCGCTTTTTCTAATGCTTTACGTGCAGCAGGAGCAGGACCAGTCAACATAATGGTTGGATCTGTACCGACTAATGCAGTTGCAAGCACCTTGGCACGAGGTTTTAAGCCTTGCTCTTTAACTGCTTTCTCAGAAGCCAATAACACCACCGCAGCACCATCAACGATACCTGATGAGTTACCTGCATGATGAACATGGTTAATTTTTTGCGCTTCAGGATACTTCTGTAAAGCAACAGCATCGAAGCCCATTTGACCCATCATTTCAAAGCTAGCATTCAGTTTTGCTAAACCTTCAACAGTGGTATTTCCTTTGATAAATTCATCTTTTTCTAAGATTGTTACACCTGCATGATCTTTCACAGGCACCACGGATTTATCGAAATAACCATTTGCTTGAGCAGCAGCGGCCTTTTGTTGTGAACCAACTGCAAAAGCATCTACATCTGCACGGCTATAACCATCTAAAGTTGCAATCAAGTCTGCACCTACACCTTGTGGTACAAAAGATGATTTCAAATTGGTTTCAGGATCAAGTGCCCATGGTCCACCATCTGAACCCATCGGGATACGTGACATAGATTCTACGCCACCCGCAACCACAACATCTTCCCAACCTGAACGAACTTTTTGTGCTGCCAAGTTTACTGCTTCTAAACCAGAAGCACAGAAGCGGTTGATTTGGACACCTGCAACATCATCATTCCAACCTGCGGCAATCGCAGCAGTCTTGGCAATATCCCCACCTTGATCACCAATTGGTGTCACACAACCGAGAACGATATCATCGACTTTAGAGGTGTCGAGTTGATGGCGTTGTTGTAATTCATTCAATAATGTTGTCAGTAAAGTAATTGGTTTTACTTCATGTAATGAGCCGTCTTTTTTTCCTTTTCCGCGTGGTGTGCGAATGGCATCAATAATATAGGCCTCGCTCATAGCTGTTCCTTGTATTGCCTTAAATTAAAAATCATTGTGCTTCGAGTGTACTCAATTTAAGTGCCAGTGCAATGATGATAAACATTGGCAAGTTTGATGTTTTTCGCCAATGGGAAAAACTCGTTAATTCAATCGTTAATTTTAGTGTCGTTGTATATGTCTTACCGTGCCTTGGATTAGACTAAAGCAAAATGATGGATAGAATAATGGGCGAGCATACATGATAAAACTAAAGCCTTACTATGCAGTGGCGGCATTGATCTGGTCACTTTTGGGATGTGATTCATCTGGACGGGATGTTGAAAACAGCACAGCAAAGGAGGATAAAAACAAGATTAGTCAAACCTATTCTAATCAAGTTGCTGATGACAAAATGTTGTTAGTATTATCTGCACCTTCTGTGCATGATCCTTATTACAAATCTGCTTTTCAACGGATTGTCGATTTCCAGATCGATTACGCCAAGTCCATTTTGGGCAATGATAATGTGGTGATTTTGGTTGATAAAGACACCAAGCCGTATTTCACTGGCAAAGTGCCAGAAGACATTTTACTGGTGGATGATGTGCGTGATATCTGGATGCGTGATTTTACTACCGTTAATCCAATGCAGCCCGTGCAATTTACCTACACTTGGGCATCTATGACCCAAAAGCAAAGTAAAGAAGTACAAAAAAGTTTTAGTCAGTTTGCTGATCGTTATCAAATTCAAAGAGCCAAAACTGATTTGATGCTTGATGGGGGGAACTTTGTTGATGACTATGCGGGTCGAGTGATTACCACCACACGTTTTATGCAAGATAATGAGCTGAGTTATAGTGAAGCCAAACAGAAATTAAAAAATACATTGGGGGCGAAAGAGGTTGCTATCTTAGAGCCTGATGAAGAAGTGTTGGCACATTCAGATGGCATGGTCAGTTGGGTAGATCAAAATACCTTGCTTGTGAATGACTATTCAAAAACACCATCATTTAGAACAACCGTAATGGATGAGTTGAAAGCTTCATTTCCAACTGCGAAAATTGTCGAAGTTCCTGTTGAATATAAAACCAATCCAAAAGGTGAGTGGCAAGGCTTTGAATCGGCATGTGGCGTGAATCTCAATGCCACAGTCACGCATAACAATATTTATGTGCCAACCTTTAATATGGCACATGATCAAAAGGCATTAACGATCATCAAGCAAAATACTTCGAAGAAAGTCATTCCAATCAATGCTGAGAGTGTTTGTCCAATGGGTGGTAGTGTACGTTGCCTCACTTGGCAGGTGAAGGGGGACAATGCTGTGAAACTTATTCAAGCAGCACGAGATCGCTAATAATAGATGTTTAGATTAAATTGAGTGATTGAAATTTCCAAGATAGCCTGAGCATGGTCAGACTAACTTGGAAATATGATCTATGAATGATGTCCGTGCAATTGACGATATAAACCAGGAGTAACACCTGTCCATTTCTTAAAGGCACGGTGGAAGGTGCTAGTTTCGCTAAAGCCGACCTGTTGAGCTACGTCTTCAAGGGTAAGATTTGGTGTTAATAATAAATGGATTGCAGCATCACGACGTAAGGCATCTTTGACACCTTGATAGCTTTTACCTTCCGCAGCCAAACGACGACGCAATGTTTGAGGTGATAAATACAACATTGATGCAACATCATTCAAAGTTGGCATTTCTTCACCAATTTGGCTCTTCAATACATCTCGGATACGTGAAGTTAATGAGTTGGTATTCTTAAATTTCACCAGTAATTGTGCAGGTGCTGCTTTCAAAAACTCTTCTAAGGTTTTGTCATCTTGGCGTATTGGTAAATCTAGATAATCAGCAGCAAAAGTGATTTCTGTACGTGGTGCATCGAATTGCATCACAGGCGCAAAAAATAGCGCATCATATTCATCGGCGTGGTTAGGGCGTTCATAGCCAAAATGAACACGTTCCAAAGGTAGTCGACGTTCGATTAACCATGATGCAAGTCCATGCCAAATCATCAGCATACTTTCAGTAATGAAATGATCAGGGTCAAGCGCTTTAGGAATGTGAGGCACTAAACGAGCTTCGTGTTTATCGCGCTCTAAACTTACAGACCATTCATCACCGAATAATTTGTAAAATTGTGAGGAAAGTTCGAGTGCTTGTCCAAGTGTTTTCGAATGTATGATCAATTGGCACATAATGGCAAATGTACCTAAACGACGAGGCTGTACATCAAAACCAACGTGTTCGTCTTGGGTGACCATCCATAACATTTTGACAAAACGAGTATATTGCTCAGGGGAGATTCGAGCTTTGGGTTGACGCAGTAGTTCTGCCTCAATTCCGACATGTGAAAGTAATGTTTCAACGTCCATGCCTAGGCGTTTAACACCTGTTAAAGCCGCATTCACGAAGTGGATGCTGATCGTATCACGGCTCATATTGAATCCTTCAGTTTCTTTACTGTTCACGATAATTGACCTAAATAACCGTCTAAAATATCAAATTGGGCAATTGACAAGAAAAATAATTGCTCATTCTGTACATGTTAAATTGCCGAAACTATCAAGGTAAATGGCTGAACATGACATTGTTTTTGTGTTTATCCAAACCTAGTATAAAAGAAAATTTGAACAAATCGAGTAAAAATTATCATGCCATCTGCTTTAAAAGGATTGAAAGTTCTAGATTTTTCTACTTTGTTGCCTGGTCCATTTGCAAGTATGTATCTTGCGGATATGGGTGCAGAAGTGATCCATGTGGAATCTCCAACTCGTCCAGACTTAGTAAGGATTATGCCACCCTATGCCAATGGGCAAGCCACTGCACACAGTTATCTGAATCGAAATAAACAGTCGATTGCACTTGATTTAAAAGATCCAAGCAATATTGAACTGATCAAAACTAAAATTTCTGAATTTGATATTGTCTTGGAACAGTTCCGTCCCGATGTGATGCGCCGTTTAGGTTTGGACTATGAAACTTTAGCTGAGATTAATCCGCGTTTAATTTATTGCTCGATTACGGGGTATGGTCAAACAGGAAGTTATAAAGATCGTGCTGGGCATGATATTAACTATCTCGCATTAGCAGGTGTTTCAGGTCATAGTGGTCGTCAAGATAGTGGACCTCCACCGCTTGGAATCCAAATTGCTGATGTGGCAGGTGGTTCTCTGCATGCAGTGATTGGTATTCTTGCCGCTGTGGTTGAACGTCACCGCAGTGGTCTTGGTCAATATATCGATATTTCCATGACGGATTGTGTTGCGAGTTTAAATAGCATGGCTGCTTCAGCGAGCTTGGCAGGTCAGACGCCACAAGCACCAGAACAAGGGATGTTAAATGGTGCGAGTTTTTATGATTATTATGAAACCAAAGATGGGCGTTATTTCTCTGTTGGAAGTTTAGAACCACAATTTATGGCAGGTTTATCAGCGGCTTTGGAATTGCCAATCTTAATGGCAAAAGGTGCTTCATTTGACTCTGAAGACCGCCAAGCTGTGAAACAAGCATTACAGGAAAAGTTTAAGAGTCAAGATTTTGCTGAATGGCAACAGCTTTTTCACCACTTAGATATTTGTGTCGAACCTGTTCTCAGTCTTGATGAAGCATTAGTTTCACCGATTGCTGAACAACGTGGCTGGGTTGTGGATGTACCATTGTCAGAGAATTCTGAGCAAACAGAAGCACAATTGGCATGTCCAATTAAATTCTCTCGTTCACAAATTAAATATGCCTTTATTGGTCAAGGTTTAGGTGAGGGAAAGTGGTAGACAATATGTGGGATTCATCACTGTATTGTTAAGATGTTGTACAGATCTTTAACATTTTAAATAAATTGTTATCAGAAGAATCAGAGTAACCTTTTATAAATAAGAATATAAAAGGTTACACAAACATGACAATCTCTCATTCACGGATTGTTTCTTGTTTATCCGTTCTATCATTAAGTTTATTTATTCAACAGACTCAGGCAGCTTCTGTTTTTGATCCGAATGGTCAATGGCTGCTTGGTAATTGGAACGGTCAACGCTCTGCGTTAGAACAGCAAGGATACAATTTTTCTGCAGATTACACCGGTGAGTTTGCAGGTATTTTAGACTCAAAACAACATTCAAGTCATGGCAGTGAATTTACTGGACAATTGGCTTTGGGTACTCATTTCGACTTAAATAAAATTTTAGGTTGGCAAGATACTGAGGCGCAGATTACGGTAACTTATCGTGATGGTCAGTCCTTATCTCAAACTGCTGAAGGCTTACAAGGTCACCAAAGTTCTGTGCAAGAAGTTTGGGGACGTGGTCAAACTTGGCGTTTAACCGATCTATGGATCAAAAAGAAATTTTTAGATCAAGCCTTAGATATTAAAGTGGGGCGTTTTGGAGAAGGTGAAGATTTCAATAGCTTCGCCTGTGATTTTCAAAATCTAGCTTTATGTGGTTCTCAAGTGGGTAATTGGGTCGGGGATCAATGGTATAACTGGCCTGTGAGTCAGTGGGCATTACGTGTTAAATATAATTTACAGCCAGACTTATATGCTCAAATCGGGGTATATGAATATAACCCAGAGAATCTTAAACGTGGTAAGGGCTTTAATTTAAGTACAGATGGCTCACGTGGTGCAATCATTCCATTAGAAGTTGTTTGGTCACCAAGACTAAGTCAGCAATCCCTTTCTGGTGAATATCGCTTTGGATATTACTACAGTACAGCCGATGCAGTTGAGATAAGTAATCCTACAAAAAGCTCACATAAACAAGGTGGGTGGTTTACAGCGAAGCAACAACTTATTCGTCAAGATATGGACTCAGATCGAGGGTTGAGTGGTTTTATAAATATCACAATGCATGATTCAAAAAATAACCAGATCAAAGATATGCAAAATATTGGTTTGATTTATAAAGGATTATTACAAAAACGACCACAAGATGAACTCGCTTTAGGTTTAGCACGTATTCATGCCAATGATGAAAATAATCCTTTATTAGATGAAGAATACAATACGGAATTGTATTACGGCATTCATGCAACCAATTGGTTGACTATTCGACCTAATATTCAATATGTACATCAAGTTGGTGCATTGAAAGATGGTGATAAGACTTGGGTTGGCGGTATTAAATTCCAAACGATTTTCTAAGTTTCAGTTTTGTTATGTATCCGACTGTTGGGGAGATTGATCATCTTCTCAATGATTCTAAAAATATAAAAGAGGTAAGGTGATCGTATGACTCAATCTTCTTCAAAATCAGGGCTTAGGACATTAACGGTAATTATTTTTATAATTACTGCTTTGTACTTGCTTATTGGTGGTATTTGGCTCGCGGTCATCGGAGGGTCAATTTATTATGTAGTTGCAGGTGTTCTTCTGCTCGTTGTGGCGGTGCAACTGCATAAACGTGCATCAGGACCTTTATGGGTTTATGCCGCATTGATGTTAGGCAGTGTGATTTGGGGTGTTTGGGAAGTTGGTACAGACTTCTGGGCGCTCGCACCTCGTCTCGATATTCTTGGTATTTTGGGATTGTCATTGCTGATTCCTGCAGTTACACGTGGTATCTATAATCTGACATCGAGCAAAGTTGCTTTGTCATCGACACTAGCTATTGCGATTGTGGTGATGGTGTATTCAATTTTTAATGATCCCCAAGAAATTAACGGTGTAATTCAAACGCCGCAACCTGCACAAGCCAAAGCTGTTACTGGTGTTGCACCAGAAGATTGGCCTGCCTATGGTCGTACTCAAGGTGGTGAACGCTATTCTCCACTGACCCAGATTAATGATAAAAATGTCAAAGATATTAAAGTTGCTTGGACATTTCGTACAGGTGACTTCAAGACAGGGAATGATTCGGGTGAAACCACAAATCAGGTTACTCCAATTAAAATTGGCAACAATATGTTTATGTGTACACCCCATCAGCATTTGATTGCGATTGACCCTGCAACAGGTAAAGAAAAATGGCGTTTTGATCCTAAACTCAAAACTGATAAAACCTTTCAGCACTTAACCTGTCGTGGAGTGATGTACTACGATGCCGCTAATACCAGTGAATTTGCAAGCAGTCTACAAAGCAAAAAATCAGACTCTAGTGAATGTCCACGTAAAGTGTTTGTTCCTGTCAATGATGGCCGTTTAGTCGCTGTTAATGCTGATACGGGTAAAGCATGTTCTGACTTTGGTCAAAATGGTGAGGTGAACTTACAAGAGTTCATGCCGTATGCGTATCCAGGTGGCTATAACCCAACTTCACCTGGTGTAGTTTCTGGTACGACTGTGGTCATTGCAGGTTCAGTAACGGATAATTATTCTAATAAAGAACCCTCTGGTGTCATCCGTGGTTATGATGTGAATACAGGGAAATTGTTATGGGTATTTGATACGGGCGCAGCCGATCCAAATGCAATGCCAGGTCAAGAAACCACATTTGTAAATAACTCACCAAATGCATGGGCGCCTCTTGCCTATGATGCAAAATTGGATATTGTCTATGTGCCAACAGGTGTAGGTACACCAGATATCTGGGGCGGTGATCGAACTGAGTTAAAAGAGCGTTATGCCAACTCGATGTTGGCGATCAATGCGACAACGGGTAAGTTAGTCTGGCATTTTCAAACCACACATCATGACTTATGGGATATGGATGTACCATCACAGCCATCTTTAGCAGATATCCAAGTTAAATCAGGTCAAACGGTTCCTGCAATTTATGTGTTAACTAAAACGGGGAATGCTTTTGTTTTAGACCGTCGCACTGGGCAACCCGTAGTTCCAGTCACTGAAAAACCAGTACCACAAACTGTGAAGTGGGGACCACAAACTAAAGGCGAACATTATTCAGCAACACAACCATTTTCTGATTTTAACTTAGCACCAAAAGATAAATTAACTGATAAAGACATGTGGGGCGCTACTATGTTTGACCAGTTAATCTGCCGAGTAAAATTCAAACGTTTGAACTACGATGGTATCTATACACCGCCTTCAGAAAATGGAACTTTAGTTTTTCCAGGTAATTTGGGCGTGTTTGAGTGGGGAGGGATGTCTGTAAATGCTGATCGCCAAGTTGCGGTGACAAATCCGATTGGCTTACCATTTGTCAGTCGATTGGTTCCAGCTGATCCTAATCGTCCTCAAACTGCAAAAGGCGCAGGAACTGAACAAGGGATGCAGCCAATGTATGGCACGCCATATGGGGTAGAGATTAGTCCGTTTCTTTCACCATTCGGCTTACCATGTAAGCAACCGGGTTGGGGCTACGTTGCTGGCGTTGACTTAAAAACACATGATGTGGTCTGGAAAAAACGTATTGGTACCATTCGTGACAGCTTGCCGCAATTGTTCCAATTACCGCCAGTTAAAATTGGAGTACCGGGTTTAGGTGGTTCGATTTCGACTGCAGGGAATGTGATGTTTGTCGGTGCAACACAGGATAATTATCTACGTGCCTTTAATGTATCGAATGGCGACAAGTTATGGGAAGCGCGTTTACCTGCAGGTGGGCAAGCTACACCAATGACATATGAAGCCAATGGCAAACAATATGTGGTGATTATGGCCGGCGGACATGGCTCATTTGGAACTAAAATGGGGGATTATCTCGTGGCTTATGCATTGCCTTAAATCCCTCCCAACCTCCCTTTATGAAAGGGAGGAGTCCCCCTCTTTTATAAAGAGAGGTTAGGGGAGATTAAAAGTCCAGATTTATCTGGACTTTTTCTTTTTGTGGTAATTAGATAGGCTTATCAATAAAATCGTTATTAAATATGCAAAAAAAGCATTTTGTTGATGAATAAAAGCTCGCTATGCTAGTCGCCTTTATAATGAATGACTAGCCATACGCCATGTATTTATATACGGATTTCGATCAACAACTGATTAACCAACGTGTTGCTCAGTTTCGTGATCAAACAGAACGCTATTTAGCAGGAAAATTGACCGAAGACGAATATCGTCCATTACGTTTGCAAAATGGTCTGTACGTGCAACGTTATGCACCTATGCTCCGTATCGCTGTGCCGTATGGCTTGATGAATACTAAACAACTCAGAAAAATTGCTGAAATTGCGACTGAATATGATCGTGGTTATGCCCACGTTTCAACTCGTCAAAATATTCAGTTGAACTGGCCTGCTTTAGAAAATGTACCTGATATTCTTGCTGAGCTAGCAACAGTACAAATGCATGCAGTACAAACCTCAGGTAACTGTATTCGTAATACCACGACTGATCAGTTTGCAGGTGTGGTTGCTGGTGAGATTGCAGACCCACGTCCGACGTGTGAATTGATTCGTCAGTGGAGTACTTTCCATCCTGAATTTGCGTTCTTGCCACGTAAGTTCAAGATTGCAGTTTCTGCTTTAGAAGAAACAGATCGTGCTGCAACAGCTTTCCATGATATTGGTGTTTATATCGTTCGCAATGAAGCAGGCGAAATCGGTTATAAAATCATGGCGGGTGGTGGTCTAGGTCGTACTCCAATTATTGGTAGTATAATCCGTGAATTCTTACCACGTGAAGATTTGATTGCTTATTTAGAAGCGACCTTACGTGTGTATAACTTGCATGGCCGTCGTGATAACAAATACAAAGCACGTATTAAGATTTTGGTGAAAGCATTAACACCACAGGTATTTGCCGAAAAAGTTGAAGCCGAATTTGAACACACACGTGAAGCATTGAAGATTCAGCCTGAGATCTTGAAAAAATTAGATGAGGAATTCACTCCGTTTGATTATCAAGATTTAGAAGATCAAGATTTCACAGCATTGTTTGCTGAATATCCTAAATTCAAACAATGGTTTAACGTGAATACCAATGCACATAAAGTCAAAGGCTATCGTATTGTGACGATTTCTTTGAAACGTGCAGGGGTTGCTCCTGGTGATGTCACCACTGAAGAAATGAACTTAATTGCAGATTTAGCAGATAAGTACACTTTTGGTGAGTTCCGTACCACACATGAACAAAATATTTCACTTGTGGATGTACCACAAAAAGATTTATTTGAATTGTGGCAGATCTTAGAACAGAACAATATGGCACGTGCGCATATTGGTTTTATTACCGATATTATTTGCTGTCCGGGCGGTGATTTCTGTTCATTGGCAAATGCGAAATCAATTCCAATTTCAGAAGCGATTAGCCGTCGTTTTGATGATTTAGATACGATCTATAATCTTGGTGAACTTGATTTAAATATCTCAGGCTGTATGAATGCTTGTGGTCATCACCATGTGGGTAACATTGGTATCCTTGGTGTAGATAAAAAAGGTGCAGAATTTTATCAAATCACGCTAGGTGGTAACGCTAATCATGATGCATCTATCGGTGATATCTTAGGACCATCTTTTGCTGCTGATGCAGTACCTGATGTCATTGAAGAAATCCTAAATACTTACCTTGATCTACGTACTGAAGGTGAGCGTTTTATTGATACGTATCGCCGTGTTGGCATCCAACCATTTAAGGAGCGTGCTTATGCTTAATACATCGCTACAAGTGCTGTTCAAAGATGGCACGATTGCTGATAATACTTATCAAGTGATTGCTGAAGATGGCGTAATTCCACAAGGCGATGTGGTTGTAACAACTGCTCAGTTAGATCAATTGGTAAATGTACAAGCTAAAAAAGCGTTATACATTACTGTTAATGATTCACCTGAAACTCATCAATTTCCATTAAATGAATTAGATGCGATCTTCATTGAGTTCGCTGGTTTCAATGATGGACGTGGTTATTCATTTGCAGCATTATTACGTCGTCAAGGTTACCAAGGCGAGTTACGTGCTGTCGGTGATATCTTTAAAGATGTTTTAAACTATTTAAAACGTTCTGGCTTTGATAGCTTTGTGGTTAAAGAAGGTAAAGATATTCATGAAGCCGCTGCTGGACTTCAAGATTTCACCAATCCTTATCAAGCATCAACGGCTGTGCCACAAGCGAGTTACCAAACAGGTGCTTAAGCTCATTTAAGTAAAAAAGCTGAACTCAGGTTCAGCTTTTTTATTGCGTATTATTTAAAATTTATAGATTGAAGAATAACAATGCTGACATTTATTGCAAAAATAAATCCTGGGGTGATTTGGTTGCTTTTCGCCATCGCAACTGATGTGCTCTCAACTTTTTATTCTGCCAAAGCAAATGGTTTAGTCAATAAGTTTGACCAAGGAATCGCTTTGGTTCTGTATCTTGTTTCTTTTACTTGTGCTGCGATCGCATTGAAGTATATGCAGGCTGGGATTTTATATGTGCTTTGGTCTGGGCTAGGTGTTATTGCGACAGCCGCTTTAGCAAAAGTTTTTTTAGGACAGCATATTGATGTAGCAGGGTGGGTTGGGATTGGATTTATTACGGTTGGGCTGATGATTATTGCGCAGTATTCCAATATCGATGTTTAAGAAGGAATATAAAGTGACAGCTATTTTTAAATTTGTTATAAAAAATTAAAGCATTTATTTAGAAAGAACATGTTTAAATTTTTAAAAAAGATATTTTTTTCATCTGAGCTATATATAAATACAGCCGAAATATTGGCAGAACGCCAAGTACTTGAACAAATACATATATCGAATATTCCTCAGCCTGAACCAGAAATCGTAGATATTCCATTTATTAAAAAGAGTTTGGATGAGTTACTACAGTCATTGAGATATTATGATGGTTATGCGCGACAACGAACATTAGAACATTTAAAGGATTGCTACGAACAAGAACTGTTTCCTGCCTTATTATTTCGTTTAAGTGATTATGTGGAAATCAATCGAGAGTTGGCAGCACAGCATATCCAACGTTGGAGTCAGCGTCCTGAATTTGCTCAATTGTGTATAGCGCATTTTTTACAGATTGCCGCAGTACAACAACGTGTACGCACTGTCCCTGAAATTGAAAATTTATTATTGAATACCGTCGCGGAAAATACAGATTATTTGCAGCGCACTGTTATTTTTGAACAAGGTCAATTACCTCGTATACTATTGAATTATATTGTAAAATATCAATGGATTAAGCAGGAACAATTACTTGAATTATCTAAAATTGCGAAAGATCAAATCGTGCGTAAATTTTGGTTAGATCATATTACTCAAAATGAATCAGACCAAAAATTATTATTTGAGTTAAAAAATAGTCAATTTAGAGATGTGCAATATTATTTATTTGATGTTTTATATCAAAGAAAAATTTTAAATACTGATGATATTATTGAATTATGGCATAGTCGTTTTTTATCCGTGATGGATTATGCTTATTTTGCATTAAGACAGCAGAATTTTAATTTTAAAAATTATTTTAATCAGTATCCGATCGAGTTGCTCAGTCCACAGCAGGTGAAAATTCGAGCATATCAATGGGTTTTATTTAAAGGGGAGCAAGCACAGTTTTTTGAGATCATTGAAAAAATTGAAATTAAAACGATTGCGAATGCTTTGGTTTTGTTTGCGTTAAAGCAAAAGTTTATTCAATTTCACCAGTATTTAGATTATTTTGCATTAACCCAACAGAAGTTATTACCACACAACTTTATTAAAGCAAAAGTATATAGTGATACTCAACCAACTTTGGACGAACTCAAACAGTACTTATCTTTAGTTAAAGATAATCTGTCATTACTGCAGAGACTCGACTTAACACAAGGCTATAGTTTATGGGATCAGCTATATTGGTTTGTTACTCAACAAGAATATATACAGACTGAAAAAGATCGGCAGGATTTTTATTATCATTTACGATGCCGTCTACAGTTTCTAAGTTATGAAATCCATCCGCCGCGATGGACAGTGATTCAGAAAGACCAAATGAAACAGCAATTACCAGTTTTTATGAAGCAATATTCTGAAATTTTTGAAGATGTTGGTGTCAAGAAAATACTCGGAAATCTTTAAGTGAATAATATGGCTGATGCAATATAGGCTTTATATTGCATCAGCAAAATGATCTTATTCTTCAAGCTGACAATTGACCATCCACTTGATTCCGAACTGATCAGTGAAAGCACCATACAGTGCGCCCCAAAAGGTTTTTTCTAATTGCATTTCAATATGACCACGTACAGAAAGCTGGTTGAATAAACGTCGTGCCTCCATTTCATCGTGTTCAATATTGATTGAAATATAATGATTGTTGCCTTGGGTGAAAACACTATTCGGAGAGCAGAACTGATCATTAACGTCTGAACCCATGAGTACGGTATATTCATTAATAGGTAAGGAAACATGCAGAATTAAGCATTTATCTGCTTCTGATAACATAACCCCTTCCGTGTGTGGCATATCACCATAGCGACTGATCATTGCGAATTCACCGCCAAAAACAGATTGGTAAAAAATAAATGCTTGTTCAGCTTGTCCTTTAAAATTTAGGTAATGGTTGAGTTGCATGGGGGAACTCCTTATTGTTTTTTATACAGTGCATAACTTATCGGGATTTTAATAACAGGTGCATTATTTTTTGTAATTATGAAAATAAAAAATCCTGCACTTGGCAGGATTTTTAGTTAATCGAATTAGTGTTTAGATCAATTCAATTGCAACAGCTGTTGCTTCACCACCACCAATACAAAGCGCCGCAACACCTTTTTTACCACCAGTGCGTTTAAGTGCATGAATTAATGTAAGAATGATACGTGAACCCGTAGAGCCAACAGGATGACCAAGTGCACAAGCACCACCATTGATGTTCACTTTTTCTGCATCTAATTTGAAGTCATCAATTGGGCACATTGTAACCATTGCAAAAGCTTCATTGATTTCCCAAAGATCAACGTCTTGTGCATCCCAACCAGCTTTTTTCAAAACTTTTTCAATTGCCCCTACAGGAGCAATCGTAAATTCAGAGGGATGTTGAGAATTTGATGCGGTTGCAACAATTTTCGCTAGAGGTTGTAAGCCACGTTGAGTAGCGACTTCACTAGAGGTTAACACTAAAGCAGAAGCGCCATCAGAAATAGAGCTCGCATTTGCAGCAGTAATCGTACCGTCTTTTGCAAATGCAGGTTTCAAACTAGGGATTTTGTCAATTTTTGCATTTAATGGCTGTTCATCTTGATCAACAACAACATCACCTTTACGGCTAGATACAGTTACTGGAACGATTTCATCTTTGAAATAACCTTCAGTAATTGCTTTCTGTGCACGTTGTAGAGAACGTATAGCGAAATCATCCATTTGTTCACGGGTATAGCTACGTTTATTTGCCATATCTTGTGCAAATGATCCCATTAAACGACCAGTTTCTGCATCTTCTAAACCATCAAGGAACATGTGGTCCTTAATTTCACCATGACCCATGCGATAACCAGCACGTGCTTTAGGTAAAACGTAAGGAGCATTGGTCATTGATTCCATACCACCCGCAACCACGATTTCAGCACTACCTGCTTTGATCATATCCGCAGCCTGCATCACAGCTTTCATGCCAGAACCACAAAGTTTGTTAATGGTTACTGCACCAGTTGAATCAGGCAAACCTGCTTTACGCATAGCTTGACGAGCTGGACCTTGTTTTAAACCTGCTGGTAACACACAGCCCATGATTACTTCTTCTACATCAGTAGGCTGTAATCCCGAACGAGCAATTGCTTCTTTAATGGTGATTGCACCTAATTCGGGTGCAGTTGCGCTTGATAATGCGCCTTGGAAGCCGCCCATTGCTGTACGAGCGCCGTTGACAATTACGATGTCAGTCATTATGTGTCTCCAGACTTATAATTTGCAGAGAATGTTCAAAACCTATGCAGTATATTAAAAAAAGCATGCGAATAAAGTATTTTACGTCGTTTAAGCTAGACTGAAGAGTTT
The DNA here is from genome assembly GCF_001005525.1 of Acinetobacter sp. AG1. Classification (NCBI taxonomy): domain Bacteria; kingdom Pseudomonadati; phylum Pseudomonadota; class Gammaproteobacteria; order Moraxellales; family Moraxellaceae; genus Acinetobacter; species Acinetobacter sp. AG1. The sequence continues at coordinate 185,513 of NZ_LBMZ01000124.1, forward strand.
TTAACACGTGGTAATTTCCTTACTACGTATTTGTCCCATATTGCTGAGAATTAATTGGGTATGATGATTAGAATCATTCATACAATAAAAGAAGCTTCCATTTGAGCCTCTTGGTAGGCCTGTATCACCTTGGAAAGTAAGTGAATTTACTCTTAATGTACCTCTCCAATCTAATCTCCCATACTTATAATTAAATGCTGTGGAATACAATAAAGGATCATTTGAATCACGTTGCCGATTAGCATTTAAATCAAGGAATCCGATTAGCCCACTGTTCCAATCAGAATCACAACTAATTAAATTTTTACTTGCGCACAAAGTCACATTTTTATGATGAATCTGTGCGTCAGATTTGGATTTTTGTATGTAAATTGTGAGTGTTCTTTTTATTTGATTTACTTCATTTGAAATCAATAATTGATTCAAAAAGGGTAAGCTAAGGCATACAACAATCGCAAAAATAGCAAGTGTGACCATTAATTCACTGAGCGTGAATCCTCTAACTTTTAACATTTTTTTACCTTTTGATAATTTTGTAATTTTTTTATTAACAAAGTGTTAAGTAATTACTGTATTTATTAAATTAAGTTTAGTATTAGAAAACTAACCATTACTTCATGAAGCAAATACTGCTAAAATTGAAGAAAGCGAACAATAAGCTATTCGAACTTTAAAGTTGAATTGAAAATTTACTGAACTACAACGGAAATTGTAAGAAATTTTGTCAATAATTTACGAGGTTAAAGTTATCAAGCACTTGGAAAATTCATCAAGTGTTTGTATGATTCAAAGTGAAGTGAATAGCTTAAAAATAATACTGTAGACATTTTTATGTTCGCAGGGCCACAAATCATAGGCTAAGCTTGAACAACAAACAATTGTTATCTCTGGAGGATATCCATGAAATTGAGTCGTATTGCACTTGCTATACTTGTTGCTGCTCCTTTAGCTGCTGCTAATGCCGGTGTTACAGTAACTCCATTAATGCTTGGTTACACATTTCAAGATTCTAAGCACAACAACAGCACTGAAAACTTAACAAATGGTGGTGAGTTACAAGACGATTTATTCGTTGGTGCTGCTCTTGGTGTTGAATTAACGCCTTGGTTAGGTTTTGAGACTGAATACAATCAAGTTAAAGGTGATGTAACTAGCCTTTCGCCAACTAGTGAATATAAGCAACAACAAATCAATGGTAACTTCTATGTTACTTCTGATTTAATTACTAAAAACTATGACAGCAAAATTAAGCCATATGTATTATTAGGTGCTGGCCACTATAAATATACATTCGACAATGCTACTGATGTTCAATTAGGTCGTACTGGTCGTGGTTTGAAAGAAGAAGGTACTTTGGGTAATGCAGGTTTTGGTGCTTTCTGGCGCTTAAATGATGCTTTATCTCTACGTACAGAAGCTCGTGGTACTTATAATATCGATGAAAACTTCTGGAATTATACAGCACTTGCTGGTTTAAACGTAGTTCTTGGTGGTCACTTGAAACCAGCTGCTCCAGTAGTAGAAGTTGCTCCAGTTGAACCAACTCCAGTTGCTCCACAACCACAAGAGTTGACTGAAGATCTTAACATGGAACTTCGCGTATTCTTTGATACGAACAAGTCTGACATCAAACCACAATACAAGTCTGAAATCGCGAAAGTAGCTGAGAAATTAGCTGAATACCCGAATGCGACTGCACGTATTGAAGGTCACACTGATAACACTGGTCCACGTAAGTTAAACGAACGTTTATCTTTAGCTCGTGCTAACTCTGTTAAATCAGCGCTTGTTAACGAATATAACGTTAACGAATCTCGCTTGACTACTCAAGGTTTTGCTTGGGATCAACCGATTGCTGACAACAAAACTAAAGAAGGTCGTGCTATGAACCGTCGCGTATTCGCTGCGATCACTGGTAGCCGTACTGTTCTAGTACAACCAGGTCAACAAGCTCAATAATTTGAGTTTTTGAACTGAATAAAAAAAGCGACTCTGATGAGTCGCTTTTTTTATATGGGTTTGTATACAAGTGATTCGAATATATAAACATTTTGATTACTCCTGCAAAATAATTTGATTGATGTGTTTGATTAATATTTTCTAGAATTTACCAAACTTCTTTTCTAAGCTGTTGTTTGGTATTTTGTCTTTCTCGACGGTGCTGAGCTCTAGGTTTTTCTGTTTCATGGATTCCTCCTTTTTGTAGTAAAGGGGAGAGCGCAACAGGATTACGAACTCTGATTTTAGGCATTGCTTTAAGTTTCATCTATTTAACCTTTTATACATAGAACTTGTTTAAGGGTGTGCACGATTTCGATTAAATCTGATTGGTTTGCCATGACTTGATCAATATCTTTATATGCACTTGGTATTTCGTCAATTACACCACTGTCTTTACGACATTCAATACCTTGGGTCTGCTGAATCAAATCCTCTTGACCAAAAAGTAATTTGGCTTTACTACGGCTCATTTTTCTTCCTGCACCATGCGAACATGAGCAGAATGATTCAGGGTTAGCTTTGCCCTTCACAATATAGGAGCGAGCCCCCATTGAACCAGGAATAATGCCTAATTCATTTTGACCAGCACGAATTGCACCTTTTCGAGTAATCAGGAGATCTTCACCAAAGTGATTTTCTTGGCTGACATAATTGTGGTGGCAGTTAATCGCTTCTTTAGTCAATTGAAAGGATGGGAGTAGTGGTCGAATTGCTTCTAAAATGAGACGCATCATTTCACGTCTATTCTCAAAAGCATATTCCTGTGCCCATTCCACCGCTTCAACATAGTCATTAAAACTATTTGAGCCTTCTGCAAAATAACTCAAGTCCTTATCTGGGACATGCCCAAATCGATGTTGAGCTTCTTTCTTTGCTAGCTCGATAAAATAAGTTCCAATCACATTACCTAAACCACGGCTACCAGAATGTAGCATCACCCAAATGTCTTGATTTTCATCTAAACAGAGTTCGATAAAGTGATTGCCACCGCCCAAGGTACCGAGTTGTTTTTGCCATGTTGCATCAAACTTTCTGAGCATCCGAACTAAGCCGGGGTGCTTTTTAATGATCGGCTGCAAGCGTTTTTCCAGTGGAATAATGCTTGAGGCTTTCGCCTTAATTTGTTTGTGTAACTCAAAGCCTACAGGGACTTTGCGTTCAATTGCATGACGTAAAGGTGCGAGATTATCTGGCAACTGTGATGCTTTGAGATTGAGTCGAATAGCATTCATGCCACAACCGATGTCGACACCGACAGCAGCGGGAATAATCGCGTGTTTTGTTGGAATGACGCTGCCTACGGTCGCACCTTTACCGACATGTACATCAGGCATCACGGCGATATGCGAATACACAAATTGCAGTTGTGCCATTTTCTTTAGTTGTTCAATGCTTTCGCTATCAATATCATTGGTGAATATTTTTACTGGAACACCATATTCAGCATTAGCATTAAGTATTTTTTGTATGCCCATTTTCTTATCTCGGGTATTTTAATTTTTCGTCCGAATAGGCATAAAAAAACCTAGCGAATGCTAGGTTAAATAGAGCATTCGGACAAGTGATTCTGATTTGTACACTTGTCCGTGAGTCGACAGTGCCAAATCTTAAGTTGTTGTTCCTTGTATTGCTGGCATGATGTCGTCCTCCTATATAATAGTGCAGCTGAAAATATGAGCTGCTGATTTTACTCATATTTACTTAAGGGTCAAGTGAATTTTTGGCTTTTTATTCGCCTTCTTTCACGTTCATATCTTTATATGCAATCAATTTGGTTTTGTACTTCCATTTATAACCCAACCAAATCGCCAAAAATAATGGAATACTGATATAGGTTGAAACTAAGCCTAACCAATCAACTTTACCACCCAGCACAGCTTGATAGTTTTGTCCTAAAATAATGATAGAGCAGAGAACAAAGGCAAACCAAGGTGCAAATGGGAAAAACTTGGCACGATAAGCAAGATCTTCAAGTTTATGCCCTTGAGCAATATAGCCTTTACGGAAACGATAATGTGAAATGGCAATACCTAACCAGACGATAAAACCACACATCCCAGACATATTTAACAACCAGTTAAATACTTGTTTTTCGCCGATAAAGGTGGTCAAGAAACATAATGCAGCAACTGCTGTTGTTGCATAGAGTGCATTCATGGGTACGCCACGACCATCAAGTTTTGAGAACCATTTTGGCGCTCGACCTTCTTTTGCCATATCGAATAGCATACGCGTAGATGAATACATCCCAGAGTTACCTGCAGATAAAATAGCACTGAGAATAACGGCATTCATCAAACTTGCAGCAAAGGCAAAGCCTGCTTTTTCATACAGTAAGGTAAATGGTGAAAGTGCAATATCTTCACTTTGTGCAGCTTTTAATAGAAGCGGATCATCATAGCTTACCAATGTACCAATGATAAAAATACATAAGATATAGAACAGTAAAATACGCCAGAAGATTTGTTTAATCGCCAAAGGAATCGTTTTCTTTGGATCTTTAGATTCACCTGCTGCAACGCCAACCATTTCAGTTCCTTGAAAGGAGAATCCAGCGATCATGGCAACACCGATCAGGGCTTGTAATCCACCAACAAACGGTGCATCTTTATAATGCCAGTGTTGGAAAGTTGATACATTCGGTGTCATCATAATTTTAGCAATCATCCAGATACCGATGATGATAAACACGATAATTGCAATCACTTTAATCAAAGAAAATAAGAATTCACTTTCACCAAAGCCTTTTACCGTCAATGCATTAATTGCAAAAATAATGGCAAGGAAGATTGCACTCCAGTAAAACCCAGGAATATCTGGAAACCAGAATTTCATGATGAACTGAACTGCGACCAATTCAAAAGCAACAGTGATTGCCCAGTTATACCAATAGTTCCATCCTAAGGCGAAACCAAAACCATCTTCGACATAACGACTACCATAGGTGAAGAATGCACCTGAAGTTGGGTTGTGCGTGGCTAATTCACCGAGACTGGTCATCAAGAAATAAATCATGATTCCGATAAGGGCATAGGCCAATAACGCACCACCAGGACCTGCTGTTGCAATCGTTGAACCTGAAGCAAGGAATAAACCTGTACCAATTGATCCACCAATGGCGATCATATTTAGATGGCGTGCTCCGAGCTGACGCTGAAGGTGTTGAGGAGCAGATGTATCGCTCATAAAAATTCCTTAAACTGTTTATTTCGCACAGGCATATAACACTTTGAATCCCTGTTGATCTGCCTTCACAAGACATTGACCAAAGCTCTGCTCAATCAGAGGTGGATAATTTAGAAAACGATTAGCCACGATCCATAGTTCACCTGAACTTTTCAGATGCTTTTTCGCCAATTGGCAGAGTTCTTCACTTGCATCGTAATTGGTATGAATGCCTTGATGAAAAGGTGGATTACTTACGATGGCATCTAGATCTTTAGGTGCATCAACAAAACCTGTGACAGGCAGTAGATGTAGCTGTGCTAAGTTCAGATCATTTTTTTGAAAAGTGAACTCAGTAGACCGTAACGCAAATGCATCAACATCAAGTGCAAAAATGTGCTGGTTTGCATTTATTTTGGCTAAATAAGCACTAATAATTCCAGCACCGCAACCAAAGTCGGCAATCTTACCTGATTTTACTTGGCTCAGGTAAGGGAGTAATACGGCTGTTCCAATATCTAAATGGTCTTGACTAAATACACCCGGTAAAGCACAGATTTCGAGCTGTTCTTGATTGACTTGGACAATATAGTTTTTTAACCAATGGTCAAGTGGTTTGTGTATTTCAGTCTTTTCAATTTTCATGTGCCAAAATTGACAGTGGCGTGCGCTATCAAGTTTGAAGGCTTTACCATATTGCAGTAGTTGTTTTGCAGCACGTTCAACACCGCCTTTTTTTTCACCCACTAAAAATACGCTTTGACCTAGTGTTAACTGGCTCACCACGACATGAAGAATATAATTCAATAACTCTTTAGATTTTGGAACGAAAATAACAACCTGATCAAAACTTGCTTGTGGAAACTCAACTGAAAAATATGAATTTATACCACTGCTTTGAAAACCTTGATGATCAGCATAATTCCAAGTCCAGACAGACGCTTGCACTTGGCTAGGTAAATTTTTGGCGAGTTGATCATTGGGCGCATTAATCAATAAAACTTGCCCATTTAAATAATCTTGTTGTCGTATAACGACTTCACTACGTGGATCCATTTTGATCTCTCATCAAAAACAAAGCCCAGTGGTGAAACTGGGCAATTACGATGGTTAAAAGACTATTTTTGAGTTTCAGGTAAAACAATATTTAAAATCAACGCTGCAATACCACCCGTTGCAACACCTGAGCTGAAAATGTTTTTGAATAATTCAGGAAGATGTTCAAGGATTTGTGGAACTTGTGCTACACCTAAACCTAATGCAAGTGAAATCGCAATAATCAGCAAAGCGCGGCGGTCAAGATGAATACTTGAAAGAATATTGATACCAGATGCCGCAACAGCACCGAACATTACCATCACAGCACCACCAAGTACGGCTTGTGGTACGGCTTGAATCACGGCAGCTACAGCAGGGAATAGGCCTAAAATGATCAATAAGATCGCAATCCAGATCCCGACATAACGACTTGCCACGCCAGTGAGTTGAATCACGCCATTGTTTTGTGCAAACACTGAACTTGGGAATGTGTTGAAGATACCTGCTAAAAATGAGTTAGCACCATTCACTAACACCCCGCCTTTAATACGCTGCATCCAAATAGGACCGTCTACAGGTTGGTTAGAGATTTTGCTGGTCGCTGTCACATCACCAATCGCTTCAAGTGAAGTAACGAGATAGATGAATGCCATTGGAATGAACAAGCTCCAAGAGAAACTTAATCCAAAATGCATAGGCGTAGGAATCTGAATTAATGGGGCATCTTGCAATACGGAAAAGTTTAAATGACCCATAAAGCCAGCAAGAATGTAACCAATCACCAATGCGATTAAAATTGCTGAACTTTTCACCCAAATAATTTGAACACGATTTAATAAAATAATGACTGCCAGTACTGTACAGGACATGATCAGATTATCTGTATTGGCAAAAGTATGATCTTGCATGGCCATATAACCGCCTCCCATGCTAATCAGACCTTCTTTAATCAGTGTTAAACCAATTAAAAGAACAACGATACCTGTAACTAAAGGGGTAATTAATTGTTTTACCCAAGGTAAAATCCGAGACACGCCCATTTCAATAAATGAGCCTGCAATTACCACACCGAAAATAGCAGCCATCACTTGCTCAACAGGCGTACCTGCAGCAACCATGGCGCTACCAATACCAATAATTGGGCCAATAAAGTTAAAACTTGTACCTTGAACAATCAATAGTCCTGCACCGAAAGGACCAACCTTTTTACACTGTAAAAAGGTTGCAATTCCTGAGATGATCAGAGACATTGAAAGGATCATATTGGTGTCTTCACGAGATACACCAAGTGCTAAGCAAATTAATAATCCTGGAGTAACAATTGGGACTAAAATTGCTAAAAGATGTTGTAAAGCCGCTAAAAATGCGATGAACGGTTTTGGACGATCATTGAGTCCGTAGACGAGATCAAGTGGCTGTTGGGGTTGAGAATTTGACATGGGAGTATAAGAAAAGCGATAAGCAATAGTGGAATATTCTAATAGAGTTAGCCTACTTTACCAACGATTCTGAAACAGTTCGTCCGAAAAAAAGTTTCATGTCAACAAACTGTCACTACTAAAGTTTAGGATTTTTCTATATAATCTGCCCTCAAATTTTAAGCGTATCGAATTCTATGTCTGATATTAAGAATCTCCGCAATATCGCAATTATTGCGCACGTCGACCACGGTAAAACCACGCTTGTCGATAAATTACTTCAACAATCTGGTGCTTTGGGTGACCGTGCAGGCGAGATTGAGCGTGTCATGGACTCGAATGCGCTTGAAAGTGAACGTGGTATTACTATTCTTGCAAAAAATACGTCAATTACGTGGTTAGATCAACGTACTGACACAACTTACCGTATCAATATCGTAGACACCCCAGGACACGCGGACTTCGGCGGTGAAGTTGAACGTGTAATGTCGATGGTTGACTGCGTATTGCTTCTTGTTGACTCTCAAGAAGGTCCAATGCCACAAACTCGCTTCGTAACGCAAAAAGCATTTGCGCGTGGTTTGAAGCCAATCGTAATTATCAACAAAGTTGATAAGCCAAGTGCACGTTGTGACTGGGTAATCGATCAAGTATTTGACTTGTTTGATAACTTGGGTGCAACTGATGAACAGTTAGATTTCCCAATCGTTTACGCTTCTGGTTTACGTGGTGTAGCTGGTCCTTCTCCTGAAGAATTAGCGGAAGATATGACACCATTGTTCCAAACTATCGTTGATATCGTTGAACCACCAGCAGTTGATGTTGATGGTCCATTCCAAATGCAGATTTCTTCACTTGACTATAACAGCTTCGTTGGTGTTATCGGTGTTGGTCGTATTCAGCGTGGTGGTGTAAAAACGAATACTCCTGTGACTGTGATTGATAAAGAAGGCAATACACGTAACGGTCGTATCTTAAAAATCATGGGTTACCACGGTTTAGAGCGTATTGATGTTGAAGAAGCATCAGCAGGTGATATCGTTTGTATCACTGGTATTGATGCACTCAATATTTCTGACACAATTTGTGATCAAAAAAATGTAGAAGCTTTGCCACCATTGTCTGTAGATGAACCTACGGTTTCGATGACATTCCAAGTAAACAACTCACCGTTTGCTGGTAAAGAAGGTAAATTTGTAACTTCACGGAATATTCGTGAACGTCTTGATCGTGAATTGATTCACAACGTGGCATTACGCGTTGAAGATACTGATAGTCCAGACCGTTTTAAAGTTTCTGGTCGTGGTGAACTTCACCTTTCAGTATTGATTGAAAATATGCGTCGTGAAGGCTTTGAAATGGGCGTATCACGTCCACAAGTGATCATGAAAGAAGTCGATGGCGAAAGACAAGAGCCATACGAAAACGTAACGTTTGATGTTGAAGAACAACATCAAGGTTCAGTAATGGAACAAATGGGTCACCGTAAAGGCGAAATGACCAATATGGAAGTTGACGGAAAAGGTCGTATCCGTATTGAAGCAACTGTACCTTCACGTGGTTTAATCGGTTTCCGTTCTGAGTTCTTAACCATGACTTCTGGTACAGGGATCATGACATCAAGCTTCTCTCATTACGGTCCTGTTAAGCAAGGTACTGTTGCGAAGCGTCAAAACGGTGTATTGATTTCTATGGTTCAAGGTACTTGCTTGGGCTATGCATTATTTAGCTTACAAGACCGTGGTCGTTTATTCGCTAAACCTCAGTTAGAAGTTTATGAAGGTATGATCGTGGGTATTAACTCTCGTTCGGACGATATGGTTGTTAACCCAACTAAAGCAAAACAATTAACCAACGTTCGTGCGTCTGGTACTGATGATGCCTTAACTTTGACGCCTGCAATTGAATACACGCTTGAACAAGCACTTGAATTCATTGAAGATGATGAGTTAGTTGAAGTAACACCAAAATCGATCCGTATTCGTAAACGTTACTTAACTGAAAACGAACGTAAGCGTAACCGTGATAAATAATTTTTCTTCACTGAAAAATGACAAAACCGCTAAATTTATTTAGCGGTTTTTTATTGCATAAATTTCAGGGTAGGGACATGCTTAAACACATATTTTTATTAAAATAAAAAGTGTTGTTAAAGTGTGAAATAACTTTCTTTTTTTGATAAAAATATTAAATTATCAACATTATGTGGATAGCCGCACCTGTGTAATAAACAATGCAAAAATGGGTTGCGATTAAGTTCAACTCTGGAGAGTTATAAATGAGTATTATTCAAGAATTTAAAGAATTTGCCATCAAAGGCAATATGATGGATCTTGCCATTGGTGTCATCATTGGTGGTGCATTTGGTAAAATTATTGATTCATTGGTGAAAGATATCATCATGCCACTTATTTCAGTTATTACAGGTGGGGGTGTTGATTTTACGCAAAAGTTTATTGTGCTCGGAGACAATCCAAATAATTTACAGTCTTTAGATCAATTGACGAAAGCAGGTGTCAATGTTTTGACCTACGGTAATTTCTTAACGATCTTTATTAATTTCATTATTTTGGCATGGGTTGTGTTTCTTATGGTGAAAGTAATGAACCGTATGCGTAAACAAGAAGAAGCAGCGCCAGCTGAACCAGCAGCAACGCCTGAAGATATTCAATTATTACGTGAAATTAGAGATTCTTTGAAAAAATAAGTACTCATTATTTTCATAAAAAACGGCATTTTAAAATGCCGTTTTTTATGGGGTATCTGAATCATATTTAGTGAATAATGCATCGTTTTACATAGAAAATTTAATGCTTTCATTTTAAGATGCTGTACAAATTAAAAGAGGGATTAACCAATATGAATCGATTATTTGTATATGGCACATTATGCCCAAATCGAGAAAATGCGCATATCCTTGCAGCGATTGATGGAGAGTGGAATAAGGGATCTGTTCATGGAACTGTGCATATATTAGATTGGGGACCAGACAAAGGTTTACCTGCCTTAGTTTTAGCTGAACAAGATCCATTAATCATGGGATATTTATTCAGCACGGAAAAATTAGAACAAAACTGGCAAATGTTAGATGAGTTTGAAGGATTCCAATATGAGCGAGTTGTTGCTGAGGTTGTCTTGGAATCTGGTGAAAAAATAGATGCATGGACTTATGTGATGAAACCGCAGGAATTAAAATAACTGAGAAGAGGAGAGAGCTTAAAATAATTAAGCTCAAACCATTATCTTAAGCCATCCATGCGAAATTTCACTTCAATTAAGTGAAAACCAAATTGGCTTTTGATCGGGCCGTGTAAGATTCGTTCTGCTGCTGTAAAAACTAATTTATCAATAACTGGGACCAATTGCCCCTTTTTCACTTCACCGAGTTCGCCCCCACGTTTAGCTGAGTTGCAAGTCGAGTATTGTTTGGCGATTTTGCTAAAATCAGCACCAGACTGAATTCGTTTTTTTAGCTGTTCGGCTAAGTCTTTATCTTTGACGAGAATATGTCGAACAATTGCGGTTTGCATAAGGTTGTTCTCCTTGATTGCATCTTAAATGATCTATACTTTGCTTAGTTTCAAAGGTTGGCATTGTGGACAAAATACACTAGCACGTTGACCTAACTTTAAGTTTTCTAATGTAGTTTCACAATTAACACACATCTCACCTGCGCGACCATAAGCTAAAAGTGTCTGCTGAAAATAGCCATTTTCCCCCATGGCATTACTATAGTCACGCAAAGTTGATCCACCTAAATCAATTGCTTGTTTTAAGATGCGTTTTACCTCGATGACTAACTTTTCCACTTGTGCTTTGCTCAGTGTCGAAGCAGGTTGTGCAGGATGAACTCCAATGTTGAATAAACTTTCAGTCGCATAAATATTGCCCACACCAACCACTACATGGTTATCCATTAAAGCAATTTTGATGCCGACATTTTTTTTAGCTAATTTTTCATGTAAATATGTTGCATTAAAATCTTGAGTTAGTGGTTCTGGGCCTAGCGTATCAATCAATTTACTTTGATTGGTTTCATCTAACCACAGGATACACCCAAAGCGCCGTGGGTCATGATAGCGGAGTTGCTGATCTTCAAATTCGATCACAAGATGGTCATGTTTTTTTAATTCATCACTGGATTGACATAGGCGAAAGCTTCCTGACATACCTAAGTGCCAAAGCATTTGATCTTGTTCAAATTCGGCCAGAATATATTTGGAACGACGTTTGAGTTGAATTAAACGTTGACCAATTAATTTTTCAAGATCATCAGGGATAGGCCAGCGCAAACTAGGATTGTGTACTCTTACAGCTTGTACACGTTGCTCTAAAAGCGGCAGTAAACTGGTTTTTGTGGTTTCAACTTCAGGAAGTTCGGGCATAGTGAGCTCAAGTTGTTTCAACAACAATACAATGAGGGCAAATGTTTAACTTACAATTATGACGATATTTAATTTGATTAGCTAATTATCATTAAAATTGATTTTTGGTTTTTTTAGCTAAGGTTAAAGATCTAATCTAATTATAAAATAATGAAATACTTACTTTAAAAAGCTTGCCCTTAAATTCTGTGAAACAAGGAATTTTCATGCCTTTAGTAAAAACAAATCTTTTATATGGTTGTGTTGCAATAAGCATGGGTTTGAATGGCTCTTTTGCTTGGGCTGCTGAATCAGAGGTCGATCGGCCTATACAACTTCCGACAATCAAGGTCGAAGCAACTCGTACTGACACAGCTTATATGGAAACACCAGCATCAATTTTTAGGATAGATATGCCTAAAAATGATCAGAGCTTAGAAGTTAATTTAACTGAGGTTGTGAAGGGGATACCTAGCGTTCAACTGCGCAATCGAGAAAATTATGCACAAGATTTACAACTTTCTATGCGTGGTTTTGGTGCGCGTTCCACATTTGGAGTTCGTGGAATTCGTTTATATACCGATGGTATTCCTGCCACGATGCCAGATGGACAAGGGCAAACCTCAAATATTGATTTAAGTAGTTTAAGTCATCTTGAAGTATTAACAGGTCCATTTTCTTCGTTATATGGAAATTCTTCAGGAGGTGCGATTCTAGCAACAACAAAGGAAGGACAGGGCAAAGATTCGATAGAGATGAGTTATGCGGGCGGTAGTCATCACAAAAATCATGCTGGTTTAGTTTTACAAGGCGGTTCAAAAAATCAAAATGAACCAAGCTATATGATTAGCTCATCCTATTTTGATACAGATGGTTATCGCGATCATAGTAGTGCAGAAAAAGTCTTAAACAATGCAAAACTCACATGGAATTTAGATGATGGTAGCAAAATTAATTGGATCACAAACTATGTGAACATCGATGCTGATGATCCAGGTGGGTTAACTCGTGTGGAAAAGGAAAGTAATCCTAAACAAGTGGCTAAAAATGTTTTGGATTACAATGCTCGAAAAAAAATTGAGCAAACCCAAACTGGTGTCACATGGTCAAAGCCGATAAATGATCAAAATGAAATTTACGCAATGAGTTACATCGGACAACGCCATGTAACTCAGTATCAATCTATTCTGCAAATAACTCAGACTAATCCTAATGCGCCTTATCAAGCGGGCGGAGTAATTGATTTTAAACGTGACTATTATGGTGCCGATTTTCGTTGGACAGGAAAGGATTTGTTGCCACGTACCCAATTCAGTGCGGGGCTTGCAATTGATGGGATGAATGAGAGTCGACAAGGATATCTGAACTTTAATGACACTGGTGAAAAAGGTATTAAAGGTGCTTTACGTCGAGATGAAAGAAACACATTGTGGAATATAGATCCATATTTACAAGCTGCTTGGTACTTTTTACCTGCGATGCGGCTTGATACTGGTATTCGTTATAGTAATGTCCATTACCAATCCAACGACCATTATATTGTTGGATTGAATGGTGATAACAGTGGAAAAACGACTTACCAAGAGGTTCTACCTTCTCTCGCTCTGAGCTGGCAGATTATCCCTCAAGCCTTAATCTACGCAAGTTATGCTAAAGGTTTTGAGACCCCGACATTTACGGAGATGGCTTATCCTGCACAAGGTGGAGCAAGTAGCTTAGATTTAAAACCCTCTAAAAGTGATAATTATGAGCTAGGCTTAAAATCATCAAATGTATTTGGTGATTTTAATTTGGCAACATTCTATATTCAGACCAAAGACGATATTGTCGCTGCAGAAAATATAGGTGGGCGAGCAACCTTTCGTAATGCCGAAAAGACTTTGCGTAAGGGCGTTGAATTTGCATGGAATAAAAAGTTTTGGAAAGATTTAGTTGTTAATGCAAGTTATGCCTATTTAGATGCAACTTTTGACTCTACAGTACCCGCGATTGGAAAAGTTGCTCAAATCCCTGAAGGTAATGTCATTCCTGGTATTGCAAAAAACCAAGCTTTTATTGGTTTTTCTTGGAAACCAGAACAGGGGTTTTATGCAGGGCTTGATACCCAATTCATGGATAAAGTTTATGTGAATGATATGAATGGTGATGCAGCAGAGAATTATACAATTGCATCGGCTTATGCAGGATATACATTTCATTATACGGATTGGAATTTAAATGGATTTGCCCGTATAGATAATTTATTTAATAAACAATATATCGGTTCAGTGATTGTGAATGAAGGAAATAATCGTTTCTTTGAACCTGCAGATGGACGAAATTGGAGTGCTGGGATTAAGTTAAGCAAACAATTTTAAATAAAAAGCAGCACTCTATAGAATTGCAGTGCTGCTGAATTGATTTTAGTTCTTTGTTTTTACTGAAGCTGCTTTTTTTGCAGCAATTGCTTCTTCAACTTTAACCAATGATTCCTTCGCATTTGGATAGTTAGCTGCTGCTAAGCGAGCAAAAATATTTTTTGCCTGCTCTAAATCTTGGTCAACAATACCTCCATTTGCTAACATATTGCCGAGAACCATTAAAGATGGTGCATAACCTTTTTTAGCTAAATCTTTAATGCTATCAATTGCCTGTGCTTGCATAATAGGATTTTTATTTTTAACACCAACACTCAAATCGTAGATTGTTTTGAGATGTTTTGCTGGATAGTAATCCTTCCGCAGTAGTGGTAATAGTTTCTGAACAGCGATCTGATCATATTCAGGTTTGCCTTGCTCAAATAAAATTTTTGCAGTTTCAACAATGGCTTCATCAGAACCTTGATTAGAAGCTTTATCTAAATACTCTTTGTATTTTTGATTATTTTTAGTGATGCCCAAATCACCTTTATGATAAGCCTGTGCTAATGTATAACTAGCTTGAGCAAAGCCTTTATTTGAAGCATCTTGATAATGCTGTACGGCTTTCTTTTCATCTTTTACTGTGCCTTGACCAACTTGAGTCATATAACCTAGGTTATAAATTGCTTGGGCATTACCTGTATCAGCGAGACGCTGCATTTCTTGAAATGCAGCAGGGTAGTTTTTTGCTTCGTATAGTTTAGTTGCTTGAGCAAATGCATCTGGTTTTGCAGTTACTTTACTATCAGCCGCAAATGTTGAATGACTTGTAGCAAGAATTAAGCTGGCAATCAGCAACTTTTTCATTTTATTTATTCCTTTCACAGATATCTGCTTTAATCCATTACATGGCAGTTTTTAATGCCTTCATCATAAAAGTTTGGTGTGAAATGTAAATATAGATTTTGTATAAATCTTGCTTAATTAATTTATTTTAATTTTTATATTATTAATATAAATCAGAATCTTATGTTCTAAGTGGTGGCTTGTTAATCAACTGAAAAGCCACCACTTAATTAGATACTATTTTTTAGTTTGTGCTTCTAATAGAAGTTGTTCAATTTGTTGAG